>NZ_JBSKHT010000014.1:109515-224889 GCF_057128745.1 Pseudomonas rosaeacicularis | reverse complement strand
TCGCTGTTCGTTGGCTTCCATAAGAATGCCACCGTGGCGCACAGACGCCTCGGCTTGGGCGAGTCCATCCAATTACAAAAGCAAAAATTGAGGCCCAAAAAAGGCCGCCTCTGAGGGCGGCCTATTGCCGAGCGGTTTCCTGATGCTTAGTGGAATTGCTCTTCTTCGGTGGAGCCGGTCAGCGCGGTGACGGAGGACTTGCCACCCTGGATCACGGTGGTGACGTCGTCGAAGTAGCCGGTGCCCACTTCCTGCTGGTGAGCCACGAAGGTGTAGCCCTTCGCCGCGTCAGCGAACTCTTGCTCTTGAAGTTTCACGTAGGCGGTCATGTCGTTGCGGGCGTAGTCGTGCGCCAGGTTGAACATGCTGTGCCACATGTTGTGGATGCCCGCCAAGGTAATGAACTGATGTTTGTAGCCCATCGCCGACAGCTCGCGCTGGAATTTGGCGATGGTCGCGTCGTCCAGATTCTTCTTCCAGTTGAAGGACGGCGAGCAGTTGTAAGACAGCAATTGGTCCGGGTATTCCTTTTTGATCGCTTCAGCAAAACGACGCGCTTCGTCCAGATCCGGCTTGGCGGTTTCGCACCAGATCAGATCGGCGTACGGCGCGTAAGCCAGGCCGCGGGCGATTGCCTGATCCAGACCTGCACGTACCTTATAGAAGCCTTCGGCAGTGCGAGTGCCTGTTACAAACGGCTGGTCATACGGATCGCAATCGGAGGTGAGCAGATCGGCCGCGTTGGCGTCAGTTCGCGCCAGAATAATCGTCGGAACGCCAGCAACGTCAGCCGCCAAGCGAGCAGCGACCAGCTTCTGCACTGCTTCCTGAGTAGGCACCAATACCTTGCCGCCCATGTGACCGCATTTTTTTACAGACGCCAGTTGGTCCTCGAAATGCACGCCAGCAGCCCCTGCTTCGATCATGCTTTTCATCAGCTCGTAGGCGTTCAGTACGCCACCAAAACCGGCTTCCGCGTCAGCCACGATCGGGGCGAAGTAATCGATGTAGCCTTCATCCCCTGGGTTCTTGCCAGCTTTCCACTGAATCTGGTCAGCGCGGCGGAACGAGTTGTTGATGCGCTTGACCACGGTCGGCACCGAGTCAACCGGGTACAGCGACTGGTCCGGGTACATCGACTCTGCCGAGTTGTTGTCCGCCGCCACCTGCCAGCCAGACAAGTAGATCGCCTGAATGCCTGCTTTTACTTGCTGTACAGCCTGGCCGCCAGTGAGGGCACCCATGCAGTTGACGAAATCCTTGTCCGGACGGAACGATGGCTTGGCGCCCTGCGTGACCAGGTTCCAGAGTTTATCAGCGCCCAGTTTTGCGAAAGTGTGTTCGGGTTGAACCGAACCGCGCAGGCGGACGACGTCAGCAGCCGAATAAGTGCGAGTCACGCCTTTCCAGCGCGGGTTCTCGGCCCAGTCTTTCTCGATGGCTGCAATTTGTTGTTCGCGTGTCTGTGCCATGGGGTAAACCTCGTCGCATAGGTCTTGGTGAGTCTTGAGGGAAAGCTCCTTGCTCCACCACATCACGGCCGATTCTGCATGGCACGTCTGTGGCTGCTCGCTGATCAGGGGTGATCAAGCCTGCATTGGACGCGATGGCAACAGGGGCGAAGGGTTCAGGGGAGGGAAGAGTGCGGCGAGAAGGGTGAGCTGAAACTGCATACGCTGGCTCGTGGATGCCGTGTAGTGCAGATCTCAAACTGTTTCACCAGTCGACCAATAACGCTTCCGTCCCTCAGGACAACCTCGTTCCAGTCGCAATCTCATCAAACTGCCTTGTGGGCGATACAGACACGAAACGGCTCAAGTTGGGTGGGTTAGAGCGTCGATCCGGAGGCTTTGTGCAAACCTCTGATTAGCGGGAGCGAGGCAATCATGCCTCGTCGGTTCAGACTCGTCAAACGTTTTGTAGTGCTTTTTTACAGGCACTACATATTTGGTCTAATACGACTCATCAGTCAGTTTTGGTCCGATTGGTGTTGGTATTGCGAGGGATATTCGACACTTTGCCATTGCACGGCGAACACGGCTCCCTGTAGGAGCGAACTTCTTCGCGAGACGTCAGGCCGGTTGCACCCGATGACACCGCTTCGCGAACAAGTTCGCTCCTACAGAGAAAAAAGCGTCATCAATCCAGGCTATCGACCTTGACCCGCAAGGTCATGTCCTCACGCCCTTGAGTGGAGTAGCGACGAATCACCCCTTGCTCATCAGCCCGCGATTGATCGCTGGTGCCGGCCAAGGTGATCCACTCACCCAATCGGCCACTGACTTGAGTGTCCGTGCTCTGCACCTTGATCGCGTCCGGTCGTTCCTGACTCATGCGATCACGATTGGTGCTGATGCTCAGATGCACGATGTCACCGGTAATACTGGCGGTCACGTAAAACCCTTGGGTGACATTGCGGTATTGGGTGTTGCTCTGCGGATAGCCGTAGCCATCGGTTTGAGTGGTGGTGATGGGTACGCTTTGCCCAACCTGTATCAACGCCGGTGTCCCTTCGTTGGCCTGCACTTGCTGCACGCCACCGTCACGGCTGGTGGATCCGTAGTTGATGATCCGCGTCTGGTTGCGCCCGCTGACCTGGCCATTCTGCGCGACCACCTGGCCGTTCACCGAGTAACCCGAATTGCTCTGATTGCTACTGTCGCTGGTATCGACGCTGATCAGTAGCCGTTTAGGCGCAGTGTCCAGTTGGCCCAGCAAGTCACGAATTTCGCTGATCTTGTCCGGCTCAGCATTGATGATCAGCTTGTTGCCATACGCGCTGACGGTGCCTTCATTGCCCAGCATCGATTTGACTGTGGGCAACAGATCATCGCTGGTGCGGTAGTTTAGCGGGAGGACTTCAGTGGCAGCAGCGGCAGCAAAACTACACGCCAACAGCAGGGAAGCGAGCAGGGGGCGTAACGACATTTCTGTGATCTCCGCGATGGGGCGCAGCAAAGCGTTGAGTGTGACAGGGTGTCGGCCCCGACAGAGCCAAGTTGAATGGCAGACGGCAAAACGCCCCAACAGTTCCAGCATAGTCAGCTGCAACCCGGGGCGTTCAGGGTCAAGCAACGCTCGACTTATTTTGAATGGCGGACCATATCAACGTGGGCCAAACCCGCTTCGAGGAACTCGTCGCTGACCACGGTGAAGCCAAAGCGCTCGTAGAATGCGGTGGCATACACCTGAGCACTGAGTTTCTGTTGCTTGAGGTCCCGTTGCTCGGCCTGCTCGATGGCTGCATTGAGCAAGGCGTCGCCGACATTCAGCCCGCGCCAGTCCTTTAGCACCGACAGACGACCAATCTCTCCGTCTGGCAGCAAACGCACAGTGCCGATGGGAAAGTCGCCTTCGTAAGCCAGAAAATGCTGGGCACTGGCGTCTTCCGCGTCCCACTCAAGTTCTGGCGGGATCGATTGTTCTGCGACGAACACGGCTTCTCGGATGCGCCGGATGTCGGCATTGTTCTTGTGCCAATCGGCCTTGCGTACGCGGATGCTATTCATCGGCAAATCCCAGACTTCCTTGTTTGACCAGTTCACACACCAGGTCGCGTCCGTTTTCGTCTGCCAGCCAAGGGCCGAGGTTATCGCTGTGCAGCGAGTCGGCGGCGCAGATCAGCTTGAGCAATTCGCGCAGGCTACCTGGCAACAGACGGCTCTGACCGCTGGCGAACAGCAGCAGATCATCGTCAACCTCAGACCACGCCAGACGTGCGCTCGGGTTGCGAATCAGCACGGCGCCCTGTTCCAGGCTGTCCAGCAGTTCGGCTTCTTCCAGTTCCGGTCCGACGACCAATTCCGGATAACGCGGCTCGGTCATGAACTGGCCGAACCAGGTCAGCAGCAGGCGCTCATCGCTCATGTGTTCGGCGAGCAACGCCTTGAGGCGATCCAGCGCGTCGTGCTGGATTTGATTCGGATCACTGACCGGCTGCGCGTCGGCGTCGGTGTAACGCTCTTCGTCAGGAATGAACTGGCTGAGGAAGTCGGTGAAATGCGTCAGCACTTCAGCGGCGCTTGGCGCGCGGAAACCCACCGAGTAGGTCATGCAGTCGTCAACGGCAACGCCGCAGTGGGCCAGACGCGGCGGCAGATACAGCATGTCGCCCGGCTCCAGCGTCCACTCTTCAGTGGCCTGGAAGTCAGACAGAATGCGCAGATCAGCGTGTTCGAGCAGCGGCGTTTCACCGTCGCACATCTGACCGATCTGCCAGTGGCGTTTGCCTTGGCCTTGCAGCAGGAACACATCGTAGTTGTCGAAATGCGGGCCGACGCTGCCACCCGGCGTGGCGAAGCTGATCATCACGTCGTCGATGCGCCAGCTCGGCAGGAAGCGAAAGTTTTCCAGCAGCTCGCTGACTTCCGGCACGAACTGATCAACGGCCTGCACCAGCAGGGTCCATTCGCGTTCCGGCAGTTTGCTGAACTCATCTTCGGCGAAGGGGCCGCGACGCAGTTCCCACGGGCGCTCGCCGTTCTCGATGACCAGACGCGACTCGACTTCTTCTTCGAGGGCCAGGCCAGCCAGCTCGTCGGCGTCGATCGGGTTTTGAAAGTCCGGGATCGCCTGACGGATCAGCAGGGGTTTTTTCTGCCAGTAATCGCGCAGGAAAACGCGTGCGCTAATGCCGCCAAGGAGCTGAAGAGGAATATCAGGATTCATGTGTAACCTATTGAAAAAATGTATTTTTCTGAATGAAATAAAAACGCCCGGCTCAGCCGGGCGTTCAGAGCGCAGGTGCTGTGGTCAGATGCGCTTTGCCTGGGCCACGGCATTGCCAATGTAATTGGCCGGTGTGAGCTTTTTCAGTTCGGCCTTGGCGGCAGCAGGCATGTCGAGGCCGTCGATGAAAGTCTGCAGCGCTTCAGGGCCGATGCCCTTGCCGCGGGTCAGTTCTTTCAGTTTTTCGTACGGGTTTTCGATGTTGTAGCGACGCATGACGGTCTGGATCGGCTCAGCCAGGACTTCCCAGCAGGCGTCCAGATCCGCGGCGATCTTCTGCTCGTTGAGCTCCAGCTTGCTAATGCCCTTGAGGCTCGCTTCGTAGGCAATCACGCTGTGAGCAAAGCCCACACCGAGGTTGCGCAGCACGGTGGAGTCCGTCAGGTCACGCTGCCAGCGGGAGATCGGCAGCTTGCTCGCCAGATGCTGGAACAGCGCATTGGCGATGCCAAGGTTGCCTTCGGAGTTTTCGAAGTCGATCGGGTTGACCTTGTGCGGCATGGTCGATGAACCGATTTCGCCCGCGATGGTGCGCTGCTTGAAATAACCCAGGGAGATGTAGCCCCAGATGTCACGGTCGAAGTCGATCAGGATCGTGTTGTAACGCGCGATCGCATCGAACAGCTCGGCGATATAGTCGTGCGGCTCGATCTGTGTGGTGTACGGGTTGAAACCCAGACCCAGTTCGTCTTCGATAAACGCGCGGGCGTTGGCTTCCCAGTCGATGTCCGAATAAGCCGACAGGTGCGCGTTGTAGTTACCGACAGCACCGTTGATCTTGCCCAGCAGCGGAACGGCGGCGACTTGAGCGATCTGGCGCTCCAGACGGTAAACAACGTTTGCCAGTTCCTTGCCCAAGGTAGTCGGAGAGGCCGGCTGGCCGTGGGTGCGCGACAGCATCGGCACTGCAGCGAAACGGATTGCCAGCTCGCGAATGGATTCGGCGATCTGGCGCATCAGCGGCAGCAGCACGGTGTCGCGGCCTTCGCGCAGCATCAGCGCGTGGGACAGGTTGTTGATGTCCTCGCTGGTGCAGGCAAAGTGGATGAATTCACTGACTTTGGCCAACTCCGGCAATTTGGCCGCCTGCTCCTTGAGCAGGTATTCGATCGCTTTCACGTCGTGGTTAGTGGTGCGTTCGATCTCTTTCACGCGCTCGGCGTGTTCGAGGGCGAAGTCATCGGCCAGCGCGTCGAGGATTGCGTTGGCTTCGGCGGAAAAGGCCGGGACTTCAGGGATTTGCGGGTGAGCCGCCAGGCGTTGGAGCCAGCGAACTTCTACCAGGGCACGAAAACGGATCAGGCCGTATTCGCTGAAAATAGGGCGCAGGGCCTGGGTTTTGCCGGCGTAGCGGCCGTCTACAGGGGAAACCGCAGTGAGCGAAGAAAGCTGCATGGGGTGTTCTCGGACAGTCGGGCAACGAAAAGGGGCGCGTATCATACATTAAAAATTCGCCGAGCCGACTTGGACTCGTCGACGTAGATCGCGCAGTGCATGAAAATTGGGTGGTGGATGGCCTGAAATAAATCAGCCGTGCATCAACGGGTACAGTTCTTTCAATAACTTGCGACGGCTGACGACCAGCTGCCAGCGATGACCGCCCACTTGTCGCCAAAGACGAGCGGAGCGAATACCGGCCAGCAACAGCGCGCGGATCTTCGATGCATTGTTTGGTTGTTGCAGATTGCGCATATCGCCGTGGACCTGAATCCGCTGGCGCAGAGTGCTCAGAGTGTCCTGATACAGCGCGCCGGTGGCCGCAATCACGTTCTCATGGGCGATGCCGAAGTGTTCAACCTGGGATTTGATTTGCGGCAGGCGTTTGCCGATGACCTCCAGCATGTCGTCGCGCTTGGACAACTGACGCTCCAGGCCGAGCATCGACAATGCGTAACGCAAAGGTTCGCGCTGCAGGGTGCCAGGGTCTCTTTCAAGGGCACTGGCGAGGGCGCGATAGCCTTCGCGCAGGTTCAGGTCGTCACCGCCGTAGACCTCAAGCGTGTCCTTGGGGTCCAGCACCAACAGGCTGCCGAGCATACAGCCAACGGCGGCTTCACCGGCCTGCCCGGTCTTGGCGATGCGATCGACCAGCACCGCCGCCTGAAACACACCGCCCAATGCCACCAGTTGCTCTTGAAGCGGACTCATCAATGCCCATCCTTGCTGTGCCAGGGTTCGGCAGTTTCAATGACGCCGCCGCCCAGACAGATCTCGCCATCATAGAAGACAACCGATTGGCCCGGCGTAACGGCGCGTTGCGGTTCGTCGAACGTGGCGCGGTAACCGGTGGCGGTGCGTTCAAGGGTGCATTGCTGGTCGCCCTGGCGATAACGCACTTTGGCGGTCAGTTGGCGCGGGGTGGTGAGATCAATTTCATTGACCCAGTAGATTTCCGAAGCGAGCAGGGCGCGGGAGAACAGCCAAGGGTGTTCGTTGCCCTGGCCGACGATCAGCTCGTTGTGCTCCAGGTCCTTGACCAACACGTACCATGGCTCATCGCCTGCGTCTTTCAATCCGCCGATGCCCAGGCCCTGACGCTGGCCGATGGTGTGGTACATCAGGCCCGCATGGCGGCCAATGACTTCGCCTTCGGTGGTCTTGATTTCGCCGGGCTGCGCGGGAAGATACTGCTTGAGGAAGTCGGTGAAGCGACGCTCGCCGATGAAGCAGATGCCGGTTGAGTCTTTCTTCTTCGCCGTCGCCAGCTCGTACTTCTCGGCGATGGCGCGCACCTGCGGTTTTTCCAGCTCGCCCACCGGGAACAGCGTCTTGGCGATTTGCTCGCCGCCGACCGCGTGCAGGAAGTAGCTCTGGTCCTTGTTCGGGTCCAGGCCCTTGAGCAGTTCGGTGCGCCCGTCGATATCACGGCGACGCACATAATGGCCGGTGGCGATCAGATCGGCGCCGAGCATGAAGGCATAATCAAGGAAGGCTTTGAATTTGATTTCGCGGTTACACAGGATGTCCGGGTTCGGCGTGCGGCCGGCTTTGTACTCTTCGAGAAAGTGCTCGAAGACGTTGTCCCAGTATTCCGAGGCGAAATTGACCGTGTGCAGTTTGATGCCAATGCGGTCGCACACGGCCTGGGCGTCTGCCAGGTCGTCCATGGCGGTGCAGTATTCCGTTCCGTCGTCTTCTTCCCAGTTCTTCATGAACAGGCCTTCCACCTCATAGCCCTGCTCCATGAGCAGGAGGGCGGAAACTGAAGAATCCACGCCGCCGGACATGCCGACAATGACGCGCTTCTTTTCTGTAGGGGAAAAGGCTGAATCAGACATAGGAATTCATTGGGTGACTTGGAAAAGGACGCGATTCTAGCAGGGAGTCGGCGCCAAGGCGAAAAAGCTGTTCAGTCACGTATGACCTCCAGGCTGTGAATCGGCCCGGCAAGGTATTCGTCGATGCAACGCAATACCAGTTCGCTGCGCCAGCGCTCGGGTTGGCTCGCCAGTTCATCGCGGGTCATCCACGGGGCGCCGACGATGCCAGTGTCCAGCGTGCGCTCAGGATGATGCTTGACGGTTTTGGCCGTGAAGCAGACTCGTTGATAGGTCACGCTGTTGCTGGGGGCCGTGTACAGGTAAATGCCCACGACACCGGTGAGTTCAACGTCCCAACCGGTTTCCTCCAGGGTTTCGCGGATCGCGGCGTCACGCAGGGTTTCATCGGGGTCCAGATGACCGGCCGGTTGATTGAGCACCAGCTTGCCGCTTTTCTGTTCTTCGACGAACAGGAAGCGGCCGTTGTCTTCGACGATGGTGGCGACGGTGATGTGGGGTTTGAAATCCATGTGGCAATCTCCCGAAGGCGGACAGGGGCGCTTTGTTGGAGCGAGGCTTGCCCGCGAAGCCAGCGGCGCGGTCAATCAGTTTCGCTACCTCATCGTTAGCTTCGCGGGCAAGCCTCGCTCCAACATCAATAAAAAACCCCGGCACTGGGCCGGGGCTTTTAGTTGCGATCCAGCAAACCTTACTTGAGCGCGTCGATCGCCTCGTTCAGGGTTTTGCTTGGACGCATTGCCTTGCTAGCCAGTTCTGGCGTGGCGAAGTAGTAGCCGCCGATGTCCAGTGGCTTACCCTGCACCGAGTTCAACTCTTCGACGATAGTCGCTTCGTTGTCAGCCAGAGTTTTTGCCAACTGAGTGAACTGCGCTTGCAACGCGGTATCTTCGGTCTGCGCAGCCAGCGCCTGAGCCCAGTACATGGCCAGGTAGAAGTGACTGCCGCGGTTGTCGATGCCGCCGACTTTGCGCGATGGAGACTTGTTGTTGTCCAGGAATTGGCCAGTGGCCTTGTCCAGGGCAGTCGCCAGTACCAGCGCTTTCGGGTTGTTGTAGATCGTGCCCAAGTGCTCCAGAGAGGCTGCCAGTGCCAGGAACTCACCGAGCGAATCCCAGCGCAGGAAGTTCTCTTCAACCAACTGCTGAACGTGCTTGGGTGCCGAACCGCCCGCGCCAGTTTCAAACAAACCGCCGCCATTCATCAGCGGAACGATCGACAGCATCTTGGCGCTGGTGCCCAGTTCCATGATCGGGAACAGGTCAGTCAGGTAGTCGCGCAGCACGTTGCCGGTCACCGAAATGGTGTCCCTGCCAACGCGAATGCGCTCCAGGGACACTTTCATCGCATCGACTGGCGACTTGATGGTGATGTCCAGACCGCTGGTGTCGTAATCCTTCAGGTATTTTTCGACCTTGCTGATCATCACGGCATCGTGGGCGCGCTCAGGGTCCAGCCAGAAAATGGCCGGAGTGTTGCTGGCGCGGGCACGGTTGACGGCGAGCTTTACCCAGTCCTGGATCGGCGCGTCTTTGGTCTGGCACATGCGCCAGATGTCGCCGGCTTCAACAACCTGTTCCATCAGCACAGCGCCTTTGTCGTCCGTTACGCGGACAACGCCATCGGTGTCGATCTGGAAGGTCTTGTTGTGCGAACCGTACTCTTCGGCTTTCTGCGCCATCAGGCCGACGTTCGGCACGCTGCCCATGGTGGTCGGATCGAAGGCGCCGTTTTTCTTGCAGTCTTCGATGACGGCCTGATAGATGGTCGCGTAGCAACGATCGGGGATCAGAGCCTTAGTGTCTTGCAGGACGCCTTCGGTGTTCCACATTTTGCCGGAATCACGAATCATCGCTGGCATCGAGGCGTCGACGATCACGTCGCTCGGTACGTGCAGGTTGGTGATGCCTTTGTCCGAGTTGACCATCGCCAGAGGAGGGCGGGTCGCGTAGACCGCTTGCAGGTCTGCTTCGATCTCGGCTTGCTTGTCAGCTGGCAACGACTTGATGCGCGAGTACAGATCGCCAATGCCGTTGTTCAGGTTGAAGCCGATTTCTTTCAGTACGTCGGCGTGCTTGTTCAGCGCGTCCTGATAGTACTCGGCAACGATTTCGCCGAACATGATCGGGTCGGAAACCTTCATCATGGTGGCTTTGAGGTGCACGGAGAACAATACGCCCAGCTTCTTGGCGTCTTCGATCTCTTTGGCAACGAAAGCACGCAGGGCTTTCTTGCTCAGGGTGGCGCAGTCGATCACTTCACCGGCCAGTACCGAAGTTTTTTCCTTCAGGACCGTGGTAGTGCCGTTCTTGCCAACCAGTTCGATCTTCACTGCGCCGTCTGCTGCGATCAGCGAGGATTTTTCGCTGCCGTAGAAGTCGCCATTGTCCATGTGCGAGACATGGGATTGGGAGTCTGCACTCCAGGCGCCCATCTTGTGCGGGTGCTTGCGAGCGTAGTTCTTCACCGAAAGCGGGGCGCGACGATCAGAGTTACCTTCACGCAGTACCGGGTTCACGGCACTGCCTTTCACTTTGTCGTAGCCAGCCCTGGCAGCCTTGTCAGCGTCGGTGATCTCTTCGTCCGGGTAGTTGGGGACGTCGTAGCCCTTGTCCTGCAGCTCCTTGATCGCCGCTTTCAACTGCGGAACCGAGGCACTGATGTTCGGCAACTTGATGATGTTGGCTTCAGGCGTAGTCGCCAGCGCGCCAAGCTCTGCCAGATCGTCGGACACTTTCTTGTCACCCAGGCGCTCGGGAAAGCTGGCCAGAATACGGGCGGCGAGGGAGATGTCGCGAGTTTCAACAGAGATATCAGCAGAGGAAGTGAAGGCTTCGATGATAGGCAGGAGTGAATAGGTGGCGAGGGCAGGCGCTTCGTCGGTGAAGGTATAGATGATCTTCGAACGGTTGGGCATTTCGGGATAACTCTCTTCTTTGCTGAGCGTACACAAAATTTCGAGATGCGCAGGGTAGGCACTTTCGCCCAAGGTATCGATGAGCCGAAAGTCGAGAATTTCGTCGCGTGATATGGGATGTATCAGTCGAGCGTCAACAGGTTCTGTCTCGGGGTCAAAGTCTCGTGTGAGATGGCTTGGCCCCCGATGACCCAGTGGTCACCGGCCGCAGTATACCACCGGTCCCCAGCATTAATAGGAGGGTAGTGTGAACGCCGTAGGGTCGTGGGAGTGGGTTTGGCGCCATTGGTCGCTGCGCCGAAGTCCCGAAAATTCCCTCAGCCCACGCGTTGCGCGCCCTGCGGCAAGGTGTCGCAGGTTTGTAAGGCGCAACTGAGCAAGTGAATCTCAAGTCGGTTTTCGACTAAAGGCGCATGCGGTTCGCCGTCTTTATGGGCGTGACACTACCCGACCGCGCACGCTGGAATGCCCCTCAGGAAGCGCAAGGCAGCAGCCTGAGGTTTGAAAGCGGTTCTGATTTGCCACGAAGGCGATTTGCAGGCAAAAAAAAGCCGGTCAGTCCGAGGTGTGTACTGACCGGCTTTTCAGGTCTCGCGCTTGAACGGTCCGGCTCAGGCGTGATCTCTTTGCTGCACTTGCGTGTGCGGCTCCTGATTCACTGCTGGGGTTACCGATTCGGTTGCAGAAGCAATATCTACCGCATGCAACCCTTTAGGACCCTGGATAATGTCGAACTTGACCGGCTGGCCTGCCTTCAACGTTTTGTAGCCGTCCATCTTGATAGCCGAGTAGTGGGCGAACAAATCCTCTGTTTTCCCATCCTCAACGATGAACCCATAACCCTTGGCATTGTTGAACCATTTGACTTTACCGCTTGCCATAGTCACATCCCTCTGCAAAGGACTCCGTTGGGAGTATCATCCACCTCATCCGCCGGACCTAAAAAATTTTGGTTGACTGCGCGGACCCTTTTTACCCAATGTGGGTTCTATTGTTTGTAACACCGTTTAGCCGATAGTCAAGGTCATGCGGCGATCCATTTGAAAACCGGTCAGACTGCGACGCACTATTTCAATTCGCCCCCTAACGAACCTTTCTTTCCATGCATGCAATCAGCAAGATTCGACTAACATTCAATCAGGATGATCCGCAATCCCATGAGGATGAAGCGGCAGGCGTCGCGGTTCAGGATGCCAAGCCGATTTTGCAGGTGCCACCGATGTACAAGGTGGTTTTGTTCAACGACGATTACACGCCGATGGATTTCGTTGTTGAAGTCCTCGAGGTCTTTTTCAACCTGAATCGTGAGCTGGCGACCAAGGTCATGCTGGCCGTCCATACAGAGGGACGGGCAGTTTGTGGATTGTTTACCCGCGACATCGCCGAGACCAAGGCAATGCAGGTGAACCAATACGCCAGGGAAAGCCAGCATCCGCTACTCTGTGAGATCGAGAAGGACGGTTAAACGCCGGACACTTGGGTATGAGGTGAAGCTATGTTAAACCGTGAGCTCGAAGTCACACTCAATCTGGCTTTCAAGGAGGCCCGTTCCAAACGTCATGAGTTCATGACCGTGGAACACCTTCTGTTGGCTTTATTGGACAACGAAGCTGCAGCCACCGTACTGCGTGCCTGCGGCGCAAACCTCGATAAACTCAAGCATGACCTGCAGGAGTTCATTGACTCCACCACACCGCTGATCCCCGTCCATGACGAGGATCGTGAAACCCAGCCAACCCTGGGCTTCCAGCGCGTCCTGCAACGAGCAGTCTTTCACGTACAAAGCTCCGGCAAGCGTGAAGTCACCGGTGCCAATGTACTTGTCGCAATTTTCAGTGAACAGGAAAGCCAGGCAGTGTTTCTGCTCAAACAGCAGAGCGTCGCCCGAATCGATGTGGTCAATTACATCGCTCATGGCATTTCCAAGGTGCCGGGCAACGGCGATCATTCTGAAGGTGAGCAAGATATGCAGGACGATGAGGGCGGTGAGTCTTCTTCTTCGGGCAATCCTCTGGATGCCTATGCCAGCAACCTGAATGAATTGGCCCGTCAAGGCCGCATCGATCCGTTGGTGGGCCGCGAGCTTGAAGTCGAGCGTGTCGCTCAGATCCTCGCGCGTCGCCGCAAGAACAACCCGTTGCTGGTGGGTGAAGCTGGCGTGGGCAAGACCGCCATCGCTGAAGGGCTGGCCAAACGCATCGTCGACAATCAGGTCCCTGACCTGCTGATGAACAGTGTCGTGTATTCGCTGGATCTCGGCGCGTTGCTGGCGGGCACCAAATACCGCGGCGATTTCGAGAAGCGCTTCAAGGCGTTGCTTGGCGAGCTGAAAAAACGGCCTCACGCGATCCTGTTCATCGATGAAATTCACACCATCATCGGCGCAGGCGCTGCGTCGGGTGGGGTTATGGATGCTTCCAACCTGCTCAAGCCCTTGTTGTCGTCAGGCGATATTCGCTGCATCGGCTCTACCACGTTCCAGGAATTTCGCGGGATCTTCGAAAAAGACCGTGCACTGGCCCGTCGTTTCCAGAAAGTCGATGTGTCCGAGCCTTCGGTGGAAGACACCATCAGCATTCTGCGTGGCCTGAAAGGGCGTTTCGAGCAGCACCACAACATCGAGTACAGCGACGAGGCACTGCGTGCGGCGGCTGAACTGGCATCGCGCTATATCAATGACCGGCACATGCCGGACAAGGCTATCGACGTGATCGATGAGGCCGGTGCCTATCAACGTCTGCAACCGGTCGAGAAGCGTGTCAAGCGCATCGAAGTCCCTCAAGTTGAAGACATTGTCGCCAAGATCGCGCGTATTCCGCCAAAACACGTCAACAGCTCGGACAAAGAGCTGCTGCGTAATCTGGAGCGCGATCTCAAGCTCACCGTATTTGGTCAGGATGCTGCGATCGACTCGCTGGCAACGGCAATCAAGCTGTCCCGTGCGGGCCTCAAGTCGCCGGATAAGCCGGTCGGTTCGTTCCTGTTCGCCGGGCCTACCGGGGTCGGCAAGACCGAAGCGGCTCGTCAGTTGGCCAAGGCGCTGGGTGTCGAGCTGTTGCGTTTCGACATGTCCGAGTACATGGAGCGTCACACCGTGTCGCGTCTGATCGGTGCGCCACCAGGTTATGTCGGTTTCGATCAGGGCGGTCTGTTGACCGAAGCCATCACCAAGCAGCCGCACTGCGTGTTGTTGCTCGATGAGATCGAAAAGGCGCACCCAGAAGTCTTCAACCTGCTGCTGCAGGTCATGGACCACGGGACCCTCACCGACAACAACGGTCGCAAAGCGGATTTCCGCAATGTCATCGTGATCATGACCACCAACGCCGGTGCTGAAACGGCCGCGCGTGCTTCGATCGGTTTCACCCATCAGGATCACTCCTCTGATGCGATGGAAGTGATCAAGAAGAGCTTCACGCCGGAATTCCGGAACCGTCTGGACACCATCATTCAGTTTGGTCGCCTCAGCCATGAGGTCATCAAAAGCGTGGTGGACAAGTTCCTCACCGAACTTCAGGCGCAACTGGAAGACAAGCGTGTGCTGCTGGAAGTGACCGATGCTGCACGCGGTTGGCTGGCAGAAGGTGGCTATGATGCGCAAATGGGCGCTCGCCCAATGGCGCGTCTGATCCAGGACAAGATCAAGCGTCCTCTGGCTGAAGAAATCCTTTTTGGCGAATTGGCCGAACATGGCGGTGTTGTACACATCGACCTGAAAGACGGCGAAATCACCTTTGATTTCGAGACCACGGCAGAGCTTGCCTGACGCTTCACCGCACTAAAGCAAAAGGCGCCGATTGGCGCCTTTTTGCTCAGTGCCTACCCTTGAAAGCACCCACTTCCTGTAGGAAGGTTCCTGTCGTTGAGCCGTCGAGCCGTCGCCCAGCAAATGCTGATCCTGTTGGAGCGAGGCTTGCCCGCGAAACTAACAACGCGGAGCGTCAGATCAACCGAGGGGTCAACTTCGCGGGCAAGCCTCGCTCCAACAGAGGATGGCCTACAAATCGCACGCACACAAAAACGCCCGGCATAGGCCGGGCGTTTTTGTTAAGACCTGCTTAACGGGCGCGGTATGTGATGCGCCCTTTGCTCAAGTCGTAGGGCGTCAGCTCAACACGCACCTTGTCACCGGTAAGAATACGAATGTAGTTCTTGCGCATCTTGCCGGAGATATGCGCGGTTACGACGTGCCCGTTTTCCAACTCCACACGAAACATGGTGTTGGGCAGGGTGTCGACGACAGTGCCTTCCATTTCGAAGCTGTCTTCTTTCGACATGCAGTAAAGCCCTCGGTATCCAATGAATGGCCCGGTGCAACTGGCAGCCAGGCAAAAGCGGGCTGCATTGTGCCCGAAAACTGAGGGTTAAGCCAAGGGCTTAGTAAAGAGTGACCCATCTTTGGTTAGTCAACAGCTCAATGGGCCTGTATTGCGTCTTGTAATTCATCTTTTTGCAGTTTTTTATCCAGTAACCCAGATACACCGCATGTAATTCCATTCGCGCCGCTTCAGCGATCTGCCACAGAATCGCGTATCGCCCCAGGCTGCGGCGTTCTTCGGCCGGTTCATAAAAGGTATAAACCGCGGAAAGACCGTTGGGCAGCAGGTCGGTAACGGCTACCGCGAGCAGTCGTCCGTCTACACGGAATTCATAGAAACGAGAAAACGGCAGGTCGCGCACCAGAAACGTCGAAAATTGATCGCGGCTGGGCGGAAACATATCGCCGTCGGCATGCCGCTGTTCGATATAACGCTTGTAGAGGTCGAAATACTCTTCGCTGAAATGCGGCTTGGTACTGGTTACTTCAAGATCCGCGTTTCGCTTGAAGATGCGCTTTTGCTGACGGTCAGGCTCGAACAGTCCCACGGGAATGCGGGCCGGCACGCATGCGCTGCAATTCTGGCAGTGCGGGCGATAGAGATGATCGCCGCTACGGCGGAAACCCATGTCCGAAAGGTCGGCGTATACCTGCACGTCCATCGGCTGGCTGGGGTCGAGGAACAGCGTGGTGGCCTGCTCCTCGGGCAGGTAGCTACAGGAATGGGGTTGAGTGGCATAAAACTTAAGCCGCGCCAGCTCTGTCATGATCAACCCTCGAGAAAAAAGCTTTGGTAAGAGTGTATGTCAGGCGAGTCAAACTCGCCTAGGCAGCCAGTCGGCACAATTGCTCTGATCGAGGTGCTGGCGCAAGTAATCGGCAAACGTTGAGCGAGGAATCGAGCGCGCGCCCAGGCTTTGCAGGTGCGTAGTCGGCATCTGGCAGTCAATGAGCACAAAACCCCATGCATCGAGGTGCTCAACCAACGTTGCGAAGCCGACCTTGGACGCATTGTCAGCGCGGCTGAACATCGATTCGCCGAAGAACAGCTGCCCCATCGCCAGCCCATAGAGCCCGCCGACTAACACCTCGCCGTCCCAGACTTCAACGCTATGGGCCAGGCCGCGCTGATGCAGTTGCAGATAGGCCGCCTGCATAGAGTCTGTTATCCAGGTGCCATCAGCGTAACTGCGCGGCGCTGCGCAGGCCTGAATCACCGCGCTGAAATCCTGATCGAAGGTCACTTGATAGCGTTGTTGACGCAGCAATTTGCTGAGACTTTTGGACACGTGAAGTTCATCGGGCAACAGTACCGTGCGTGGATCCGGCGACCACCAAAGGATCGGCTGACCCTCCTGAAACCAAGGAAAACAACCATGTCGATAGGCCTGGATCAGTCGGTCAGGCGACAGATCGCCGCCAGCCGCGAGCAATCCGTTGGGCTCGCGCATGGCCTTTTCCAGTGGCGGGAATTCGAGCTTATTGCGTTGTAACCAGGTCAGCATGACATCCAGACCTTACGAGAGGGGAGGGCGGTAGAGGTCAGTTTGCAACTCCGTGCCGGTAACGCGGTCACACGCGGTTGTCCGGTGTAGCAAATGGTGGCCATTAGGTGTCGAGTCAGCAGTTCATCACCTGTGCCAAAGCAGCGTTTGTCGATCAGTTGCGTCACCTTGAGATAAACCCGTCATAAGCCTTTGTCAGCAAAGAGAATGCATGCTCAAATTACCCGGTCCCGCCTGTGCTTGAACATCTGCGTAGTGCAAGCCAGACTAACGTGGCACGCGGCGTGCAAATCCGTACAATGTGCGACGTTGTTTAACCTCATTTCAAGTCACCTGTCGAGCGTGGGTTCAACATTGTTGACCTCTCGTGGCTGGCCGGATCGGTCAGCGTTACTTCGTCAATGCAGTCGTTCATAGTCAATCATCAGATGTTCGCGCTAGCGCGCAGGAATTGAAGCGTTTTGAAGAAATCCAACGTAGCACCCAGTCCCGTTCCGCTTTGGCGGCAGCATTTGCACTACCGGCTCAAGGAAGGTGCGCTGATTGCCTTTGGCGCCCTGTGCCTGTACCTGATGATGGCCCTGTTGACCTACGATCAGGCCGACCCGGGCTGGAGTCACACCAGCAGTTCCCTCCAGGTACAAAACGCTGCCGGCCGCGCGGGCGCATTTTCCGCCGACATCCTGTTCATGGTGCTCGGCTACTTCGCCTACATCTTCCCGCTGCTGTTGGCCGTCAAGGCCTATCAGGTATTTCGTCAGCGCCACGAGCCTTGGCAGTGGAGCGGCTGGCTGTTTTCCTGGCGCATGATCGGTCTGGTGTTCCTGATTCTTTCCGGCGCCGCGCTGGCCCATATCCATTTCCATTCTGCCGCCGGTCTGCCGGGTTCTGCGGGTGGCGTGCTGGGCGAAGTGCTTGGGGATCTGGCCAAGCGCGCGCTGAATATCCAGGGCAGTACGCTGTTGTTCATCGCGTTGTTCCTGTTCGGGCTGACGGTATTCGCCGACCTGTCGTGGTTCAAGGTTATGGACACCACTGGCAAGATCACCCTGGACTTGTTCGAGTTGTTTTCCGGCTCGATGAACCGCTGGTGGAGCGCGCGCAACGAACGCAAGGAAATGCTGGCGCAACTGCGCGAAGTCGACGCGCGAGTCGATGAAGTCGTAGCCCCGATCGCCCCGGATCGTCGTGAGCAGGCCAAGGCCAAAGAACGTCTGATCGAGCGTGAACAAGCGCTCACCCAGCACATGACCGCTCGTGAAAAGCACATTCCTGCAGTCATTGCTCCTGCACCGGCCAAGGCGCCAGAGCCGAGCAAGCGTGTGCAGAAAGAGAAGCAAGCGCCGTTGTTCGTCGACAGTGCTGTGGAAGGCACCTTGCCGCCGATTTCGATTCTTGATCCGGCAGAAAAGAAGCAGCTTAATTATTCGCCTGAGTCCCTGGCTGCGGTCGGGCACTTGCTGGAAATCAAGCTCAAGGAATTCGGCGTGGAAGTCTCGGTGGACTCGATCCATCCTGGCCCTGTCATTACCCGTTACGAGATCCAGCCGGCTGCGGGCGTCAAGGTCAGTCGTATTTCCAATCTGGCAAAAGATTTGGCCCGTTCGCTCGCTGTGACCAGCGTGCGTGTGGTTGAAGTCATTCCTGGCAAGACCACAGTCGGTATCGAAATCCCCAACGAAGACCGGCAGATCGTGCGCTTCTCCGAAGTGTTGTCGACACCGGAATATGACGACGCTAAATCCCCGGTCACGCTGGCGCTGGGTCACGACATCGGCGGCAAGCCAGTCATCACCGATCTTGCGAAGATGCCGCACCTGCTGGTGGCCGGTACGACCGGTTCCGGTAAGTCGGTGGGTGTGAACGCGATGATCCTGTCGATCCTGTTCAAGTCCGGCCCGGAAGACGCCAAGCTGATCATGATCGACCCGAAAATGCTTGAGCTGTCGATTTACGAAGGCATCCCGCATTTGCTGTGCCCGGTCGTGACCGACATGAAGGACGCCGCCAACGCACTGCGCTGGTCCGTGGCTGAAATGGAACGTCGATATAAGCTGATGGCGAAAATGGGCGTGCGTAACCTGTCCGGCTTCAATCAGAAGGTCAAGGACGCCCAGGACGCCGGTACTCCATTGGTGGATCCGCTTTACAAGCGCGAAAGCATTCACGATGAAGCGCCACTGCTGGTGAAATTGCCCACCATCGTTGTGGTGGTCGATGAGTTTGCCGACATGATGATGATCGTCGGCAAGAAGGTTGAAGAACTGATTGCGCGTATCGCGCAGAAGGCTCGTGCTGCGGGTATCCACTTGATCCTCGCCACCCAGCGTCCGTCGGTTGACGTGATCACCGGTCTGATCAAGGCGAACATTCCGACGCGCATGGCGTTCCAGGTGTCGAGCAAGATCGACTCCCGGACCATCATCGACCAGGGTGGCGCTGAACAATTGCTCGGCCACGGTGACATGCTTTACATGCCTCCGGGCACCAGCTTGCCGATTCGGGTTCACGGCGCGTTCGTTTCCGATGACGAAGTTCACCGTGTGGTGGAAGCCTGGAAACTGCGCGGCACTCCTGATTACAACGAAGACATTCTGGCGGGCGTTGAAGAGCCCGGCAGTGGCTTTGATGGCGGCAGCGGTGGTGGCGACGGCGATGACAGCGAAAGTGATGCGCTGTACGACGAGGCAGTCAAATTCGTCCTTGAAAGCCGCCGCGCGTCGATCTCTGCGGTTCAGCGCAAACTCAAGATTGGCTACAACCGCGCTGCTCGCATGATCGAAGCGATGGAGATGGCGGGGGTCGTGACTTCAATGAACACCAACGGTTCGCGTGAAGTGATTGCGCCAGCCCCGATGCGTGACTGATTGTCAGCACCGCGTCCTATTGACCTGGCGGTGCGCAGCGCATCGTCAGCCTTGAACTGAATCAAAGAGGACTCCCATGCGCCTTATCCGCATGTTGTTGGTATCTGCACTGGCTTTCTCCGCTGTCTCGGCCCATGCCGACAGCAAGGACGTCGCGCGTCTGACACAACTGCTCGAAACCTCGAAAACCCTGACCGGGCGCTTTTCACAGCTGACCCTCGATGGCGGCGGCACGCAACTGCAGGAAACCTCCGGCGAAATGACCTTGCAGCGCCCTGGCCTGTTCAACTGGCACACCGACGCGCCGCAAGAGCAGTTGATGGTGTCCGACGGCAAGAAAGTTTCGCTGTGGGACCCGGATCTGGAGCAGGTCACGATCAAGACCCTCGACCAGCGTCTGACCCAGACGCCGGCGCTGTTGCTGTCGGGTGACGTGTCGAAGATCAACGAAAGCTTCGACATCACCGCCAAGGAGGCGGGCGGCGTGATTGATTTCGTGCTCAAGCCCAAATCCAAGGACACGCTGTTCGACAGCCTGCGCCTGTCGTTCCGTAACGGCCTGATCAACGACATGCAACTGGTCGACAGCGTCGGACAGCGCACCAATATCCTGTTTACCGGCGTCAAGGCCAACGAGCCTGTGGCCGCGAGCAAATTCCAGTTCCAGATCCCGAAGGGCGCTGACGTCATTCAGGAATAAGAGGCTCGGCGTACGTCAATGGACCTGTTCAGCAGTGAACCGATCGCTCAACCCTTGGCCGCCCGCTTGCGTGCGACCAATCTGGATGAGTACGTCGGTCAGCAGCATTTGCTCGCTCACGGCAAACCTCTGCGTGAGGCGCTGGAGCAAGGCGTGCTGCATTCGATGATTTTCTGGGGGCCGCCGGGCGTGGGTAAAACCACGCTGGCAAGGCTTCTGGCGAAAGTCTCGGACGCTCACTTTGAAACAGTCTCGGCGGTGCTGGCAGGGGTCAAAGAGATCCGTCAGGCCGTTGAAACCGCCAAGCAGCAGGCCGGACAATACGGTCGCCGCACGATCCTGTTCGTCGACGAAGTGCACCGTTTCAACAAGTCGCAGCAGGATGCGTTTCTGCCCTACGTTGAAGACGGCACGCTGATCTTCATCGGCGCCACCACCGAAAACCCTTCTTTCGAGCTGAACAACGCGCTGCTGTCCCGGGCCCGTGTCTACGTACTCAAAAGCCTTGATGAAGTCGCCCTGCGCAAGTTGGTGGACCGTGCCCTCACTGAAGAGCGCGGTCTGGGCAAGCATCACCTGAGCCTGGGCGATGAAGGTTTCAAGATCCTGTTGGCCGCCGCTGACGGTGACGGCCGCCGCCTGCTCAACCTGCTGGAAAACGCCTCTGATCTGGCCGAAGACAACAGCGAGATCGACGTCGAGCTGTTGCAAAGTCTGCTGGGCGACAGTCGTCGGCGTTTCGATAAAGGCGGTGAAGCGTTCTACGATCAGATTTCCGCGCTGCACAAATCGATTCGCGGTTCCAATCCCGACGCCGCGCTGTACTGGTTCGCGCGGATGATCGATGGCGGCTGTGATCCGCTGTACCTGGCCCGCCGCGTGGTGCGCATGGCCAGTGAAGACATCGGCAATGCCGACCCGCGCGCGTTGCCATTGTGTATGTCGGCGTGGGATGTGCAGGAACGTCTCGGCAGTCCGGAAGGGGAGCTCGCGGTGGCGCAGGCGATTGTTTATCTGGCTTGTGCGCCGAAAAGCAACGCGGTGTACATGGGCTTCAAAATGGCGATGCGCGAGGCCACCGAGCACGGCTCGCTGGAAGTCCCGCTGCACTTGCGCAATGCGCCGACCAAACTCATGAAGCAGTTGGGTTACGGCGAAGAATACCGTTATGCCCACGACGAACCCGATGCGTATGCGGCCGGCGAAGACTACTTCCCGGACGAGCTGGAGCCGCGTCAGTATTACCAGCCGGTGCCCCGCGGCCTTGAATTAAAGATCGGCGAAAAACTCAGACATCTGGCCGCGCTGGACAGCGCCAGCCCTCGCAAGCGGAGAAAGTAGTGATTCCATTGATTGTTGCTGTGTCCATCGGCGGCGTGGCTGGTACATTATTGCGCTTTGCCACTGGCAATCTGGTGGTTGCCAACTGGCCGCGTTACTTCTATACGGCCACACTGGCCGTTAATATCGTCGGCTGCCTGTTGATCGGCGTGCTGTACGGGCTGTTTCTGATCCGCCCGGAAGTGCCTATCGAGATTCGCGCAGGCTTGATGGTCGGGTTTTTAGGCGGCCTGACGACTTTTTCTTCCTTTTCACTGGACACGATTCGTCTGCTGGAAAGCGGTCAGGCACCCCTTGCCATTGGCTATGCCCTGATCAGCGTACTGGGTGGGCTGCTCGCGACATGGGCTGGCCTGTCCCTGACCCGAATTTAATAAACGTTTAATCAACGAGAGAACGATATGCTCGATTCCAAACTGTTACGTACCCAGCTTCAGGACGTAGCGGATCGCCTGGCTTCCCGGGGTTTCACACTGGACGTGGCCCGCATCGAAGCGCTGGAAACCCAGCGCAAGACGGTGCAGACCCGCACCGAGCAGCTGCAGGCCGAGCGTAACGCGCGTTCCAAATCCATCGGTCAGGCCAAACAGCGCGGCGAAGACATCGCGCCGTTGATGGCCGACATCGACCGCATGGCTGAAGAACTGAGCACCGGCAAGAAAGAGCTGGACGCCATTCAGTCCGAACTCGACGCCATGCTGCTGAGCATGCCGAACCTGCCCCACGAATCGGTGCCGGTGGGTGCCGACGAAGACGAAAACGTTGAAGTGCGCACCTGGGGCACACCTGCGACTTTCGACTTCGAAGTCAAAGACCACGTGGCCTTGGGCGAAAAATACGGCTGGCTGGATTTCGAAACCGCCGCCAAATTGTCCGGCGCCCGTTTTGCTTTGCTGCGCGGCCCGATTGCCCGCCTTCATCGTGCGCTGGCTCAGTTCATGATCACGCTGCACATCAACGAGCACGGCTACGAAGAGGCTTACACCCCGTATCTGGTTCAAGCACCGGCGCTGCAAGGCACCGGGCAACTGCCGAAGTTCGAAGAAGACCTGTTCAAGATTTCCCGCGAAGGCGAAGCGGATCTGTATCTGATCCCGACGGCCGAAGTGTCGCTCACCAACATCGTGGCCGGTGAAATCCTCGACGCCAAGCTGCTGCCGATGAAGTTCGTCGCCCACACCCCGTGCTTCCGCAGCGAAGCCGGCGCGTCGGGTCGCGATACCCGCGGCATGATTCGTCAGCACCAATTCGACAAGGTCGAGATGGTGCAGATCGTCGAGCCTGACAAATCCATGGAAGCACTGGAAGGCCTGACCGGCAATGCCGAGCGCGTCCTGCAGCTGCTGGAATTGCCGTATCGCGTGTTGGCGCTGTGCACTGGCGACATGGGTTTCAGCGCGGTGAAAACCTACGACCTGGAAGTCTGGATTCCGAGCCAGGACAAATTCCGTGAGATTTCTTCGTGCTCCAACTGCGGTGATTTCCAGGCGCGTCGCATGCAGGCGCGCTGGCGCAACCCGGAAACCGGCAAGCCTGAGCTGGTTCACACGCTGAACGGCTCCGGTCTGGCGGTGGGTCGTACGCTGGTGGCCGTGCTGGAAAACTACCAGCAGGCTGACGGTTCGATCCGGGTGCCCGAGGTACTCAAGCCGTGGATGGGTGGGATCGAGGTCATCGGCTAAATGGAATTTCTGCCGCTGTTCCATAACCTTCGCGGCAGCCATGTGCTGGTCGTTGGCGGTGGCGAGATTGCCTTGCGCAAATCTCGCTTGCTGGCTGACGCCGGCGCAGTCCTTAAGGTCGTCGCGCCGCAGATTGGTCCGGAAGTGCGCGAGCTTATCCAAAGCAGCGGCGGTGAGCAGGTGTTGCGCGGTTATCTTGAATCTGACCTGGACGGCTGCGTTCTGGTGATTGCCGCCACCGATGATGAGACCCTGAATGCGCAGGTCTCTCACGATGCCCGCAAGCGCTGTGTGCCGGTCAACGTGGTCGATGCGCCTGCGCTGTGTAGCGTGATTTTCCCGGCGATCGTTGACCGTTCGCCATTGGTGATCGCGGTGTCCAGCGGCGGTGATGCGCCGGTCCTGGCGCGCTTGATTCGCGCCAAGATCGAAACCTGGATACCGCCGACTTACGGCCATCTGGCGGGGCTGGCGGCGCGGTTTCGGCATCAGATCAAAAATCTGTTTCCCAATGTCCAGCAGCGTCGGGCGTTTTGGGAAGAGGTGTTTCAGGGGCCGATTGCCGATCGTCAACTGGCCGGGCAGGGCGCCGAAGCCGAGCGCTTGTTGCAGGCCAAGATCGACGGAGACGCGCCCAGTGCGGCGGGCGAGGTTTATCTGGTCGGCGCGGGTCCGGGCGATCCGGATCTGCTGACGTTCAAGGCGCTGCGCCTGATGCAGCAGGCCGACGTAGTGCTATACGACCGCCTTGTAGCGCCAGCGATTCTCGAGTTGTGCCGTCGAGATGCTGACCGCGTCTACGTCGGTAAGCAGCGCGCCGATCACGCGTTGCCGCAGGATCAGATCAACCAGCAATTGGTGACACTGGCCAAGCAAGGCAAGCGTGTTTTGAGATTGAAAGGCGGTGATCCGTTCATTTTCGGACGCGGCGGCGAGGAGATCGAAGAGCTCGCGGCCCATGGCATTCCGTTTCAGGTGGTGCCGGGTATTACCGCCGCCAGCGGTTGCGCGGCATATGCCGGCATTCCGCTGACTCACCGCGACTATGCTCAGTCTGTAAGATTCGTCACTGGCCATTTGAAAAACAACACCACCGACCTACCGTGGAATGACCTCGTATCCCCCGGCCAAACGCTGGTGTTTTACATGGGGCTGATCGGTTTGCCGATCATCTGTGACGAGTTGATCAAACACGGACGCTCGGCAGATACGCCCGCGGCGCTGATACAGCAGGGTACAACGGTCAATCAGCGTGTATTCACTGGGACGCTCGCCAACCTGCCGCAACTGGTGGCGGAGCATGAAGTGCATGCGCCGACGCTGGTGATCGTAGGAGAAGTGGTCATGCTGCGCAAGAAACTGGCCTGGTTCGAAGGGGCTCAGGCCAGCGTTTGACTGCTTTAGTCTGTAGGAGCCAACTTGTTGGCGAGACTGCTCTGGTGGTGACCCATGAGACCGCTTCGCGAACAAGTTCGCTCCTACAGGGTTACGCGTTTCGCCAAATGCCTTGGCCACTCAACCGCTCGCGGTCATGGGGTGCATTCAAATCCTGCTCCGGCCCTTTCGGCACAATTCCCGTCGGATTGATCGTGC
Source organism: Pseudomonas rosaeacicularis (assembly GCF_057128745.1). Lineage (NCBI taxonomy): Bacteria > Pseudomonadati > Pseudomonadota > Gammaproteobacteria > Pseudomonadales > Pseudomonadaceae > Pseudomonas > Pseudomonas rosaeacicularis. The sequence goes on along the minus strand of NZ_JBSKHT010000014.1, from coordinate 199,960 downwards.
TGTGGCTGGCGTAGTAGTGATGCTTAATGTGGTAGAAATCAACCGTCTCCGCGACGCCCGACCATTGATACAGCTCACGCAGCCAATGGCTTAGGTTTGGGTAATCAGCAATCCTGCGCTGGTTGCACTTGAAGTGGCCGTGGTAGACCGCGTCGAACCGAACAATCGTCGTGAACAACCGAATATCCGCCTCGGTCAGGTATTCCCCGGTCAGGTAGCGTTTTTCGCCCAGCACCGTTTCCAGCTCATCAAGTTCGGCAAACACTTCATCGAACGCTTGCTCATAAGCGCCCTGTGAAGTGGCGAAACCGGCGCGATACACGCCATTATTAACGGCTGGATAAATACGATCGTTCAACTCATTGATCGACGATTGCAACGCGTCCGGGTACAAATCCAGATCGTTGCCAGTCAGGTCGTCAAACGCGGAATTGAACATGCGGATGATCTCCGCCGATTCGTTGCTGACGATTCGCTGCAGCTTTTTGTCCCAAAGCACAGGTACTGTTACGCGGCCGGTGTAGTTCGGGGTGTCGGCCAGGTAGCGCTGATAGAAGAATTGGTGACCGTCGAGAGCATCGCCGCTCGAGCCTTTCTCGGTGTCGAAGGTCCAGCCGTTTTCACGCATCAGCCAGCTGACCACGGAAACGTCGATCAGGTTTTCCAGACCTTTGAGCTTGCGATAGATCAGCGTGCGGTGCGCCCATGGGCAGGCGAGCGAGACGTACAAATGATAGCGCCCGGCCTCGGCCTTGAAGCCACCTTCACCGGACGGGCCTGGCCTGCCATCGGCAGTGATCCAGTTGCGGCGTTGTGCTTGTTCGCGCTGAAACGCCCCGTCTTTGCTGCTTTCGTACCACTGGTCTTGCCAGCGCCCTTCAACAAGAAGGCCCATGTCTGACTCCAAAGTTTGTGTACTTACGCACGTTGGAGAACAGTCTAAGGCCAATCGTTCTAACGAATAACGCAAAGGGTCGGGGCTAATGATCGGTTAAATTGATGCGTTCCGATTCAGCCAAAACTGCTCGGCTTTCACAAACGCCTCGTCACGGCTCAAGCCCAGGCCTTTGAGCGCCAGCGCCATGGTGGAAATCAACGCCAACTGCGGGTAGCTGTCCTGCACCTCACCTTTCCACAGCGCGACGAGATGCGCAGGATCGAGGGTTGCCGGCTTGACGTGTCGACGATCCGACAGCGCTGGCCATTCTTCATCCCACGGATGCCCATCAGTGGTTCCGTACAAATGGCTGATAGTGTCTGGATTGATCTCGACTTCGCCGCCATCCCCCTTCACCACGATCGCGTGATCGCCCAGCAAGCTGCTGGCATCCCGGTGTACGGCCTGATAGCCCGGGTGGAAAATGCTCTGCAGGCCGCAGCGAGCGCCCAGCGGGTTGAGAATTCGAGCCAGTGAGTGGATCGGCGAGCGCAGCCCCAAAGTATTGCGCAGATCGATCATGCGCTGAAGTTGCGGCGCCCAGTCCACCAGCGGGATAAACGCCAGATTGTGCTGCTCCAGTGCATTCCCCACCGCTTGCCAGTTTCGGCACAGCGGGATGCCCAGCAAGTCGAGCAATTGTTCGCTGTAAAGGCGGCCTGCGGTGTGGGCGCCGCCGCCATGCATCAATACCCGAACACCGTTTTGCGACAGGCATTTGGCGGCCAGCAGGTACCACGGCAGATGACGCTTTTTACCGGCATAGGTCGGCCAGTCGATGTCCACTGCAAGCGCCGGGGCATCGAGACGTTCGCGCACGGCCTCGGTGAAACCGGCCAGTTCCTCCGCGCTTTCCTCTTTATGACGCAAAAGCATCAGAAACGCGCCCAGTTGTGTGTCTTCGACCTTTTCGTCCAGCACCATGCCCATGGCTTCGCGAGCTTCTTCGCGGGTCATGTTGCGAGCGCCGCGCTTGCCTTTGCCAAGGATCCGCACAAAAGGGGCAAATGGGTGTTCGGCAGGCGTTTCGGTAACCAGGGCAGTCGGGATGTTCATAGGCAGTTGGTCGGCTTGGGCAGGCCCGCCAGCTTGGCGGCAAGTTTGGCGGGAGTGCCGTTGAACAGGCGATTTAGGTGCAGGCTGTTGCCTTTTTCGGTACCGAGCTTCAGCGCGGTGTACTTGACCAGTGGGCGGGTGGCGGGGGACAACTGGAATTCGGCATAGAACGCGCGCAGTAGCTCGAGGATTTCCCAGTGGTCTGCAGTCAGGACGATATCTTCTTCGAGGGCAAGGGACTCGGCCACAGGGTTCGACCAGTCGTTGAGGTCTTCAAGATAGCCGTCCTTGTCCAGCGCAATGGTGCGCCCGTCCACGATGAGTTGTTTCATAGCCAGGTGTTGACTCTGTCGTACTGGATAGAAAGCTCGACGAAGCCGGGGTAATCAACGGTTTTCACCCAGCGCGGAACGGGAATACTGCGGGCCTTGATGTCTTCATCGAGGGCGAACAGCGTCAGTTCACCGACCCGTGCTTCAAGCACTTTCAAGGGGGCGCTGGATTCGGTCAGCGCGTAAGTAGCGTCGCCGCACAGTAAAATAGCGTCATTGGCGCCCAGCAGGCGCAGGCAACTGGTGAGCCGGGTGTCGGCGAAAGGCGAGTGGGACAGTACGTGTAAGGTCGACATCAGATCGTGATTACCTGGTCGTAGCGGTCCATGAGCGCGCTCATTTCCTGGTCATAAACCAGCGTCAGTGGCTCGACATTCAATTCGTGAGGAAAGATGCCCCGGTCGCCCAGGCTGATGCCGCAGGCGTAGACGTCTTCGACGCCAAACATCGCCAGCGCTTTCAAATTGGCGATCAGGTCTTTCTGCTGCAACTGACTGGCGTCTTGCCGGGATGAGAGCTGAAACACCCCGTCGTCGAGAAACAACATGCCGATCGGCAAATCGAACGCGCCGCCGGCCAACGCTATATCCAGCGCCTCACGGGCACTCAGACCCGACCATGGCGCCTGGCGGGTGACGATCAAGAGAGACTTCGCCATGTCAGGGTCCTCCGAAGCAGATCAGTCGATCAGCCGATTGCACGGCATCGTGCAACTGGCCCAAACCGGACAAATCCCAAGTTGCGGGCAGATTTGCCGCAGGACGGCTGTAACGCTGGGCTTCCTCTTCATTTAGCACTCCACGGCGCAGGGCGGCCGCGATGCACACCACGCCATCGAGTTGATGTTCTGTCACGAACGCGCGCCACTGGGCGGCGATATCCTGTTCATCCTGAGGGGCCACAACATTGGCTGACGCGCTGTATACGCCGTCCTGGTAAAAGAACAGCCGCACGATTTCATGCCCGCCGGCCACGACGGCCCGGGCGAACAGCAGCGCGCGGCGCGAGGAGGGCGCGTGGGCGGCGGAATATAGGGCGATGGCGAACTTCATGGTTGGCTCTGTCGGCGGATGGGCACGGCTAATGGCGCAATGATAAAGAATTCACGATCCCGAGACAGCAAAAAGCCCGCCGAAGCGGGCTTTTTGTTGATACGCGGTCGGTGATCAGTCGTCGCGGCTCATGATGCCGAATATCTGCAACAAGCTGATGAACAGGTTGTAGATCGAAACATACAGGCTGATCGTGGCCATGATGTAGTTGCGCTCGCCGCCCTGAATGATGGCGCTGGTCTGGAACAATATCGCTGCCGAGGAGAACAGCACGAAACCTGCGCTGATCGCCAGTTGCAGGCCGCTGATCTGGAAGAACAGGCTGACCAGCACTGCACCCATCAGGACAAAGAAGCCAGCGGTGATGAAACCACCGAGGAAGCTCATGTCCTTGCGGGTGATCAGTACGTAAGCCGACAAACCACCGAATACCAATGCGGTCATGGCGAATGCGGAGCTGACGACTTCCGCGCCGCCCTGCATGCCGAGGTAGCGGTTCAGGATCGGGCCAAGGATGAAGCCCATGAAGCCGGTGAGGGCGAAGGTCGAAACGATACCCCAAGCCGAATCACGGAGTTTGTTCGTGAGGAAGAACAGACCGTAGAAACCGATCAGCACCACGAACACGTTGGGATAACGGACGTTCATTTGCTGAGCTACGAAGGCCATGACACCACTGAAAACCAGGGTCAGGGCCAAAAGACCGTAAGTGTTGCGCAGGACGCGGCTAACCTCTAGCTGCTCGACCTGCACGCTGTTGTTGACTGCGTAATCCTGTTCGCGCATGGCGCTACTCCTGGTGGTTGAAATGTGAAGTTGCAAAGATCATAACAGAGCGCTTGCCATGGGGTAGTCGCAGAGTTTGACAGCGTGTTTCATTCGGGTATTATGGCGCCCGCAACGCACTGGCCTGCTTGGCTAGCGCACGGGGAATTGGCAGAGTGGTTGAATGCACCGGTCTTGAAAACCGGCGAACGTTAATAGCGTTTCTAGGGTTCGAATCCCTAGTTCCCCGCCAAACAGAAGTACGAAAAAGGGCTGAGCTAATCCTCAGCCCTTTTTTTGTGCTCAGCATTTGGCGCATTCCACCTTGTCCAGCAGCGTTTCGAGTTCTGGCAGCGCAAGCGGCTTGCTGAACAGATACCCCTGACCGTGATCGCAACCCTGTTCCTTGAGCAGCGCCCACTGCTCTTTGGTTTCGACGCCCTCGGCAATCACCTGAAGATTAAGGCTGTGCGCCAGCTCAATGATTGTTCGGGTAATGGCTGCATCTTGAGGGTTGCTCGTCACTTCGCGGACGAACGCGATGTCGATCTTCAGTTTGTCGATGGGAAACCTGCGCAGGTAGGCAAGGCTGGAATATCCCGTACCAAAGTCATCGATAGAGATTTTCACGCCCAGCGTGCGCAGCCGTTGCAGGCTGGCTATGGTGTGCGCGGTGTTCTCCATCAGCGAGCTTTCTGTCAGCTCAACTTCCAGCCAACGCGCTTCGATGCCGTTATCCTCGAGCGCCTGGCTGATGTCGGCGATAAGATCGCCTTCGATGATCTGTTGACCCGACACGTTCACAGCGACCTCCAGCGGCGGCAGGCCGGCACGCTGCCAGTGGGAGATCTGCTTGCACACAGTCGCAATCACCCATTGGCCAACGCGTGAGATCAACCCCATGCTTTCGAGCATTGGCACAAACACCGCCGGGGAAACATTGGGCAGGCCAGCCCGTGGCCAGCGCAGCAATGCTTCCAGCCCACAGACCTGGCCGTCGCTTAATCTGAATTTGGGTTGATAGAACAGTTGAAATGCCTGGTCGTGCACCGCCTGGCGCAAGGCGCTTTCCATTTCCAGCCGTGCCAGCACATCGGCATTCATCTGTGCGGTATAAAACCGATAGGTGTTGCGTCCGACCTGTTTGGCACGGTTCATCGCTGTGTTGGCGTATTTGGTCAGCACATGCGCATCAAATCCATCATCGGGGTAGAGCGAAATCCCGATGCTGGCGGTCATCGAGGTTTCGTGACCGCCGAGCTTGTACGGCTTCTGCAGCACCTCACGGATGTTGTCGATCATTTCCTGGGTGCCGCGTTGCCCCTCGCGCACCATCAGGATCAGCGCGAACTCGTCACCGTCCATTCGGCCTAGTGTGTCGCTGACGTCCAGACAATGGCCCAGCCGTTGGCTCAACTCGACCAGCATCTGATCACCGATCAAATGGCCCCAGGTCTCGTTGACCATCTTGAAATCGTCCAGGTCCACCGTGACCACGGCCAGTTGCCAGCCACTGATCGCCGCCTGGGTCAGGCCCATTTGCAGCGTGGTGTAGAACAGATTGCGATTGGGCAACCCGGTCAGGGTGTCGTAGTGCGCCATTTTAAGCAGGCGCTGGTCAGCTTCCTTGCGATAGGTGATGTCGCGCACGATGCCGACGATGATCCAGTCATCGCCCGTCTTGTAGGCCTGCCGGTGAATCTCTACCGGTACGTGACTGCCGTCCTTGCGGCGGATACGGCTTTCAACGGGCTCGATAGGGCCTTTACCGGCGATGATCTGATCGTAGAGCACTTCAAGCTCGGCAATCGAGGCGTCGCTCAGCTCGGCCAGGCTCAAGCGCAGAAGTTCGTCAGGTGGGTAGCCCATGACGGTGCACGCGGTCCGGTTGAATTCAATCAGTGTCATGGTGGTACGGTTTATCAGGAAGATCGAGTCCTCCGAGGCATCCATCGCGGAGCGGAAGCGTTCCAGGTCGATGGTCCGCTGCTGCAGCTGTTCCTCAATGATCAGGCTCCGGCTTTTCAGATAATCGCCGAAGGCCTTGAGCCGCAACAGGTTGCGCACCCGCAGGCACAACTCTGCGGTCTCCACCGGTTTGCTGAGAAACTCCTCGGCGCCTGCTTCAAGCCCTGCCACACGGGCGCTGTGTTCGCCCAGTGCGGTCAGCATGATGATCGGAATGTTCGCCGTGATTTTGCTCGCCTTGAGCCGGCGCGCGACTTCATAGCCGTCCATCCCCGGCATCATCACGTCCAGCAGGATCAAATCAGGTGGATCGTCCTCGACCATGTCCAAGGCCTGTTCCCCGGAACGGGCAATGAGCGTCTGATATCCCTGATTTTTCAGCACCAGGCTCAGCAGTTTCAGAACGTGCGCTTCGTCGTCGACGATCAACAGTGTGGCGGGGGTATCTGACATAGCACGAACTCAGGCAATGGGGCGCGAGGGCAGAGTGTTTTCCAGCAACGTATCAATCACCCGGTACAGCTCCTGATAACGCAGGGGCTTGACGATGTAGGCGTCACAGCCGGCAAGACGGGTTTTTTCTTCGTCTTCTTTCATGGCCATTGCGGTGAGGGCGATCACCGGGATCGCCGCCGTCTGCACGTTCGATTTCAACAGCGAAGTGGCCGCCAGCCCGTCCATGCCTGGCAACTGAATGTCCATCAGGATCAACTGGGGTTGGCGTTCGCGCGCAATCGCAAGGCCGGTTTCGGCGTCTGCGGCGCATAACACGCTGTGGCCCGCGTTGTTCAACAGCAAGCACGCCAGGCGCATGTTGGCCGCGTTGTCTTCGACGATCAGGATATTGGCCACACAGCCTCCTTCCCGACTGGGCGCAGGGGCAGCCAGGCGACAAAACGGGCTCCGGAGCCTTTACGGCTGGACACCGCGACGCTGCCGCCATGCAGTTCGGTCAATTGCTTGACCAGCGCCAAACCCAGGCCTGTTCCATCAAATTTGCGCGCCAGGCTGCTGTCGATCTGGCTGAAGGCCTTGAACAACTTGCTCATGTCCTCCTCGTCGATACCGATGCCATCATCGCTGACGCTTAATTCGAGAAACTGCGAATAGTTGCTGGGTGGGACTGCAAAGCTGTGCACGGGCCAGTCGCCCGGGATATGTCCAACCTGATCTCGCGCCACCGGTCGCACGGCCAGTGTCACCGATCCGTCCTGCTGGCTGAATTTCACGGCATTGGAAAGCAGGTTGTAGACGATTTGCTTGGTCTTGCGCAGGTCCAGTTCAAGCTCGCCAAAATCAGTGTCGGTTTCCAGCTTCAGCTGAATGCGCTGCCCGGCAGCCTTTTCGCGGACGATCAACAAGCTGTTGCTCAAAAGACTCGCGAGCTCCACAGGTTCCAGTTCCAGCGCCATCATTCCGGCTTCGACCTTGGACAGGTCGAGGATGTCGTTGATCAGCGAGAGCAGATGCTGGCCGCTGGTGAATATGTCGGTGATGTATTCGCGCTGGGGCTCACTCAGGGGGCCGACCATTCCGTCCTTGAGTACCTCGGAGAAGCCGATCACGGCGTTGAGCGGGGTGCGCAACTCATGGGACATGGTCGCCAGAAACTCGGACTTCATGTTGCTGGCGCGTTCGAGTTCGATGTTCTTCTCTTCCAGGGTGCGCTCGAAGCGTTTGCGCTCGGTGACGTCCCTGGCAGCGGCAAACACCCCTTGCAGCTTGCGGTCGCGGTCGTGGAAAGTGGCTGCGTTGTAGGACACCACGGTCTCAGTGCCGTCATAGGCGCGTACGGTAAGTTCGTAATCGCTGACCTTGTGCTCGCTGAGCACGCGTTTGATAGCGGCTTCGGCACGCGCAGGATCGGTGAAGAAGTTTTTGCAGGGCGCCCCGATCAGCTCGTCACGGGTACGGCCGGTCAGCGCCATCATCTGTTTGTTAACGTCCGAGATGATCCCCTGAGGGTCCGTCATCATCAGCGCGTCGATGTTCGATTCGATCAGCGAGCGCGTATAGAACTGTTGATCACGCAAGCGTTGATCGAGCAGGGCTTGAGCGGCTTCTTCCTGTTTGCGGGCGGTGTTGTCGGTGCCGATCAACAGGTAGCCGATGATGGTTTCAGCACTGTCGCGCAACGAAGTCACGGATACCATCGCTGACAGGCGGCTGCCATCCTTGCGGATGTAGGTCAGCTCATAAATGTCTTCGATGCCGCGCGACGCTTTGAACACCAGAGCCTCAAAGCCCGGTGTGATTTCCGTGTTGAGTTCCAGACTGAGGGCCGCAGCGCGCGTGATCAGCTCGGCAGGATCGGAAATGTCCGCCGGGGTCACCCGATTGACGACGTCTTCGGACAAGTAACCGAGCATGCGTTCGGCGCCCACGTTGAAAATCTGGATAACGCCTTTTTCGTCAGTGGCAATGCTGGAGAAGTAAGCGCTGTTGAAAATAGCGTCTTGCAGAGCCCCTGTTTTGAGCAAGGTTTTCTGGCGTCGAAACTCAACAATCTTTTCAGCGCGGGACTGGGGCTCGACGGGTGGACTATTTATCGGCTGTTTGTCCATGGCTCGGATTACCGGTGGCTCGCAAGACTGCTCGCGATAAGTGGGGTTGCCGCATGCTCACGGATAATCGTAGGGAAGAAGTCGAACCAGGTTGACCCTACCAGACTAATGCAAATGAATGGCCTTGAGCCATGACCATCGATCGAAAATCTGTAGGTCCTTCCCGGAAAATACGTTGTTAACATTAATGTTTCCGCAAAAAAAAGGCGGCGTTAAATGACGCCGCCTTCATTAGAGCTAATCCATTTGGATGTACTGACAGTATGGGCTTTTTAGCTGTCCGCTAATTGCTCTTCGTATTCCTTCACATAATCACCAGCCAGTGACTCTTTCTGCTTGTCATCGAGCAGTTTGCCAGCCATTTGGAAAAATTTCTGTTCTTCTTCTTTGAGATGGTGATGAACCTTCTCCGACAGCTTCTTGGCAGTGGCTAACCAAGCCGGGCTCGACATCTCGGTCTCGTCCAGCTCTTCCATCATCTCGTCCATCTCATGATGTTCGGAGATGGCGTGACGGCTCAGGTCGACACCGTTGTCGTATTGCATCAACGGAATGTAAAAGTAGCGTTCTTCGGCGGTTTCGTGGGCTTGCAGCTCAGCCTTCAGCTGTTTATAGGCATCTACACGCTCCGCGCTGTCGCCATGGGTCTGGATGAGGGCGTCGGCATAGCCGCGCTGCCGCTCGTGGCTTTCTCGCAACGCTTCGAAAATGTTCAACGGCAATCCTCCTGATGGCCTTCTGGATTAGAAGTGCTAATGGCTAGACACCTGCGGCAGACGCAGGGTTCAAGAAGTCGCTGACCAGTGATCACTCGATTGCCAGTTCGCTACCCTGCGCCAACGTCCACCGGCGCGCGTGCGAGAGGCTAAGCGTCGGACCAGCGCCCGCTAATCGCCTTGGCCTCAGGCTCTATAGGCAGCTAGAATCGCCGCCTTGCCGAGTAATGACGCCTTTTCAAGCGCAGCTTCGGTCCAGCCCGGAAACAGTCATGGCAAACGCACGCGCGAAGTTCACCGAAGGTTCGGTGGCGCGCCACATTCTAGTAATGACCAGCACAAGTGCCTTGAGCCTGCTTGCGGTGTTTCTGGTGGATATCCTCACGCTCGTCTATGTCGCCAGGCTCCATGATCCTGTGCTGCTGGCGGCGGTCGGCATTGCGAAGGTGTTGATCTTCTTCAACGGCGCGATTGCCAGCGGCCTGATTATCGCGGCCGCCTCTGTGCTTTCGGAGCGCATCAACGAGCGCGAGACGCAAGGCTTCGCCCGGTTCGCCGGGAGCTTGATGGTGATGGTGATGATCGCGTCCGGACTGACAGCCGCCGTGCAATTGGCGGTGATATTCCCGGTGACTCATTTGCTGGGCGCCGACGACATCACTTACCCGGCGGCGCGCAGCTTCATCTGGCTGACCTTGCCTTTTACCGTGGCGCAGTCGGCGATGCAGATGTCCGCGCAAATCCTGCGAACCACCGGTGACAGCCGTCGGGCGCTGTGGGTCGTGCTATCCGGCGCCGTCACGCTGGCGGTTGCCGATCCATTGTTCATCTTCGTGTTCGGCCTGGGGCTCAAGGGGGCAGGGCTTGCGTACGCGCTGTCGGCCGTGGTCTCGGCATCGCTGGGCGTGTTCTGGCTGCGTGGTCGGGTAGGCTTGCTGTTTTCAACTGATCGGGCGCTGCTGCGAGAGCACATGCGGTTAACATTCAAAATCGCGTTGCCGGCGATCATCGCCAGTCTGGCGACGCCCGTTGGCCTGGCGTATCTGTTTTCGTCGCTGGCTGCTTACGGGACATCGACCCTGGCCGCGATGGCGGTGGTGGACCGAGTGATGCAGTTTTCGTACTGCGCTTTTTTCGCTCTGCCCAGCGCGCTGGCCCCGGTACTGGGGCAAAACATCGGCGCGCGGCGGGATGATCGTGTCGGTGCGGCAATCATCTTTACGCGACGGCTGGTGGTCGTCTATGGTCTGGCGGTCTGGGTGGTATTGATCCTGTCGAGCGGGTTTATCGCAGATCTGTGTGAGCTAGAAGGAGCAGGCCGCACGATGTTCATTGCGTTCTGCCAGTTTGGCGGCGGTTTGTGGACAGTCATCGGGCTGGATTTCGTGGCAATCTCGGTCTTCGTTACGATGGGCCGTTCGTGGCTGGTGGCTGCGTTCGGCTGGGCCCGGGCCACGCTGGGGACGGTGCCATTCATTTATGTGGGCAGCCATTTTTTCGGCGGCAGCGCAGCGTTGCCCAGCATGTTTACCGGCAATGCCGTGATTGCAATAATCTCTATATTTACCGCATCCCTGACCGCGCACCGGTATTTTCAACGCAGGGCTCTGCCTGCCTGAATCAGGGGCATCACACTTCTACGCTACGGATCTTTATGTCAGACGATGAATCAGGGACTGAATCAGTCGAAGTCGCATCGCCCAAGCGTCGCAAGGCGCCTAAAGGTGAAATGCGAAGAGCGGCTTTGCTGGATGCTGCAACGGTAATCTTCGCACGGGACGGATACTCGAATTCGTCCATGAAAGATGTCGCGATTCTGGCGGGTATCACGACGGTAGGCTTGCTGCATCACTTCCCCAACAAAGGGGCACTTCTTGATGCGCTTCTGGAGCGCCGGGATCAGCGGGTAATTTCCAGATTCAATGACCTGACGATGGAGATGACTCTTGATGGGTTCATCAAGTTTCTCCGGCTGAGCATGGGGTTCAGTGTGATAGATGCGGCAGAGTGTCAGGCAGCGCTTTTGCTTAATACCGAGAGTCTCTCGGCTGGGCATCCGGCATGGTCCTGGCACAAAGAGCGGTTTGATATGACCCACCGTCATGCTCAGAATCATTTGAAGTTATTGGTACAGGCGGGTGAGATCCGGGCCGATGTTGACGTAGCGGCGTTGGCCCAGGAAATCTTTTCGGTCATGGACGGCTTGCAGATCCAGTGGCTCAGAAGCCCGGCGGATGTGAATGTCAAAGCCGTCTTCGATATCTACCTGCGCCGCTTGCAGGCGGACATTCAAGCTCGTCCATGAGCTTGAGTCCTTCTTCGCTTAGTAAGTCTGTGCCGTCGTCACTTGTACTGCTTTACGCAATGGTACGGGCAGCGGGTTGCTGTCGCGGGTAGTGAGATGTTCCGGGAACAGCGTGATCAGAGTGCGATCAAGCGGCAATGTCTCGGAGTCCGGACCGACCAGGATCTTGAACTTGCCAGCATCGACATCCCAGCTGTCGGTCCTCTCGACGTAATAGGCCAATGAGCGAGAATCGATCGGAATGCTGACAGTCTTGCTTTCGCCGGGCTGCAGGTAAACCTTGGTAAAGCCCTTGAGCTCTTTTTCCGGGCGGTCGACTGCTGGGGTAACCGGATGCACGTACAGCTGTGCCACTTCAAATCCTGCTTTATCGCCGGTGTTGGTCACTTTGAACTTGACGTCGATGGTGCTGCCAGGCGCGAGCACGTTGGTCGACAGTTTCAGATCGCTGTAGTCAAACGTGGTGTACGAAAGCCCGAAGCCGAAAGGATACAGCGGCTTGGCGTGCTTCTTGTCGTAGCCGCGGTAGCCCAGGTAAATACCTTCGCTGTAGTTCATCACGGTCAACGCGTTGTCACCCAGGTACTGCTTGGGATCGGAATAGGACGGATAGCTCGGGTTGTCCTGGATTTTTTTATCGATGGTGATAGGCAGTTTGCCCGACGGGTTGACCTTGCCGAACAGAATCTCGGCAATCGCCTGACCGCCTTGCTGACCTGGGAACCAGGCATGCAGGCTGGCGCCGACTTTGTTGGCCCACGGTTGCATGTCCATCGCGCCGCCGCTGTGCATGACCACAACGGTGTTCGGATTGGCCTTGGTCGCGTAGGTGATCATGTCCGATTGGTACTCGGGCAACGCGTAATCGTGGTCGTTGGATTCGCCCTCGTTTTCGAAGTTGCTGCCGGCAGCGATGACCACGGCGTCATACTTGGACAGATCTTTTGGCGGACGCAACGACGCCCAGCTCATCTGCACCCCGTTCAGCCCACCCAGAACCGGCGTGAAGTTGCCTTGAAGGCGACGATATTCCAGTTTTACGGTGTATTGCTTACCCGCTTTGAGCTGAGCAGTCTTACCCGAGGTGACCAAGGCGTTGATCAAGTCGAAAGACTTCTCCGTGCCATCATTTTCCAGTACCAACTCGTTATTTACCCAGAGCTTGAATGCGCCATCGGCCCGCACCTTGAACACCTGCTCGCCGGAAATGGTCGGCTTGATGGTGGAGGTGAAACGAGCAGAGAAAGCGCCCGGAGTGGTACTGAAACCGGAAACGGCTGTGGCGCCGCTGTCGGTGACGTTGGTGTTGGTAGTCCAGTTCAGGTTTACACCCGGCTCGACTCGCGTGAGGGTGGGCGAACCTGCCAGTTCAGTGTTGGAAAAGTACTCGGCCTTGACACCGCTATTGCTGACGTTGTTGTCACCCTGGCTTGGCTGATACCAGACAGCGGCGTTGGGGTTAAGGCTCATCTCGCGCAGGTATTCTACGTTTGAGGGCTTGGACGCCAACTGCTGCAATCCGCTTAGCTCGGTCACGTAAGTGTTGGCCGGTGAATTTGGTGTGCCAAACGGGGACGTTGGAGGCTGAAACGCCAAGTCGCCAATGACTGCGATTTTAGCGGTCCGCGCCAGAGGTAGCAGAGCACTGCCGCTGGATGTCTTCTCGTTGCGCAGCAGGACAATCGATTCTCGAGCCATGTTCAGCGATGCGCGCATGCCGTATTCAGGATGCTCGAGTGTCTGAGCCTTGTTTATCTGCTTATCGAAGCCGTAGCTCACAAGGCCGCGCAGGTTGCGCTTCACCTTGTCATCGATCACGTTCTGAGTGAGCTGGCCGCTCCACAGATACGGCAACAGCTTGGCTTCGGTAAATTGCAGGCCAGAAGGCATGTCAATGTCGGTGCCGGCCCAAGCGCCTTTGAACGCATCCTGTACCGAGTTGAAGTCGCTCATCACGAAGCCCTGAAAGCCCCATTCGCCTTTGAGCACATCGGTCAGCAAGTGATGGTTCTCGCAGGCGTAATCGCCGTTGATTTTGTTGTATCCGCACATGATCGAGGCCACGTTGGCGTTCTTGACCAGCGACTCGAAGCCAGGCAGATAAAGCTCACGCAGCGTGCGCTCGTCGGCGCGAATGTCGACGTAGTGACGATTGGCTTCTTGCTCGTTTGCCAGGAAGTGTTTGCCGGCAGCCTGAATGCCTTGCGCCTGGATGCCGTTGGCAATTGCAGGGCCCATGACAGCGCCGAGGAACGGATCTTCACCGCTCACGTATTCGGCAGAGCGGCCGCCGAAGGGGGTGCGATACAAGTTGACGCCTGGAGACAGCATTTGCTGACCGCCGGAAATCCGCGTCTCGTAACCGATCGCAAGACCGAACTCTTTGGCGCGATTGATGCTCCAGGTAGCAGCCAGCGCTGACTGCGCCGGGTACTGAGCCCCAAACGTTGCGCCGTTGACGTGTACACCCATCGATGAGTCGTAGGCTACGGTCCCTTCCATGCCCCATTTGCTCAGGCGCGGAATCATGTGGCCGTCATCCACACGCGTGAAATTGATCTTTTCCGACGTATTCATGTTATCCAGCACAGAGCTGACGCGGGCTTCGACGTCGTTACCCGTGGCTGGCGTTACGGCGGCGAGCGCCAGATTGGCCTGCACGATGCTGAAGGTCAGCAGGCTCAAGCCCAGGGTGTGTTTGAAGGCTGACAAGGCATGTGTCCTTTTGGCTGATGTGCTCAGGCTTTGAAGGCGGGCAGGGGTCATGGTCGGTTCACCTGCGCAGGCGCGTCGCCGGTGTCCACGGGTGTATCCAGCAGGCTGGACGCACCTTTTTGCGCGGATGCTCCGAGCGTCGCGGCACCAGACAATTGATCGCGTTTGGCCTCGATCTGCTGCCGAACCACTTGTGCCGAAGAGTCAGTATTGGTCGTGGAAGTTGAGTCCGCGGCGAGGGCGGGTAAACATTGCGCGCATAGAAGTACTGCGCCTATTACAGGCGGCATGAATCGCATCATCGATACGGTCTCGATAGTAAGGGAATGTTGATAGATCAGCCGTCGCAGGTTAAATCCTGGAAGCGGACCGAGGTTAAGTCTGGATGATTACTTAAAAGTTCAATACCTACAAATGCGCTCAAAGAAACACACGTAGTTTTTCGTGAAAGGGGGTCTTTGCATGAGATTTGAACGGGTGGCGAAACGCCCTGTTCTTGAGCTAAAGCTTTTATAAATGCAAATTATTGGTATTTACGGTCTATAAATTTAATTTATTGGCAATTAATCGTCATTTTACAGGCTATTTTTGGAATTAAAATAGAGCATCTAAACCTAGTTGCAATTAGGTTTAGTCACCTGATATGCTTGCTCCGCGTCGAATCCTGATGCGGTTTGATCGCTTGTTATTTTACTTTTTACTTGTCAATTCTGTTTGAGGGTTAAAACCTTTAAGTTTCTCTTCAGTGCTGATTAGTTATCTGTGCGTTTTATGTGGGCAACAAAAAATCTCAAGCCCGATGCTTACAAGTTTCGGGCGTTTTCGTTGTCTGCGCTGACTTCAAAGCCAAGCTCTTTAACAAGCCAAAATATTAAATGACCGGGTCGGCACACGCGGGGCAATACAGCCAATAGCAACGGGCGCGTATTTTTTTGTCTGCCCGGTGCGGTAGCTATGTCCAGTGTTTGCTGAGCGCCATAAGCGAACATTGGCGGCGAAGGCTCATCGCGTTGCCGGGCAGGTTTGCGGCACATCTGTGTTGTCGGTACCCTACGCGGCTGTCGATCAAGGAGTATGAGATGACGCCGCCAACCCCGTCTGACGTGGGCATCGAGCCGCCGACCGTCACCAAACACCGACGCGCACCCAAGGGCGAGAAGCGTCGTGAAGAGCTGCTCGACGCGGCACTGCAAGTATTTTCCCTGGAAGGGTACACCGGGGCCTCTATGGCTCAGGTCGCCGGCATCGTCGGTATTTCGGTAGCCGGGTTGCTGCACCACTTCCCAAACAAGGTCTCTTTGTTGATGGGGGTGCTGGAGCGACGCGATGCGATCAGCCAGAAAATCGCCGACGAGGTGCGCGGTGATAACAGCCTCAGTGGATTGCTCGGCAGTCTGCGGGCAATCAATCGCTCAAACTCGACTGCCCCTGGCGTGGTGCGCGCGTTCACCATTCTCAATGCCGAAAGTCTGTTGAACAATCAACCGGCGTGGGAGTGGTTTCAGAGCCGCTATCGTATGATCCACGGGCGGTTGCTGGAGCAGTTTCAGGGGTTGGCAGACGCGGGGGAGGTTCGGCGGGATGTCAATTTGTCGGGGCTGGTGGAAGAGATTCTGGCGATGATGGATGGGCTACAGATTCAGTGGCTGCGTTTCCCGGAACGATTCGATCTGGTGCAGCGCTTTGATGACTACATCGCCCGGGTCGATGCCGCGATTCGGGTTGCTCCTTAAATGTCGATGCTGCGGTTCGGCTTGCTCCTTAACTGTCATCTGCGATTCGGGTGGCTCCTTGACCGTAGGAGCGCGCTTGCCCGCGAAGCTTTTGATTCGGGGCCAAGCCCGTAGGAGCGCAGCTTGCTCGCGATCCGGTGCGCAGCGCTGGCAGCAATTGTGAATGCCACATTTCTACGACTGCTGCGCAGCCGATCGCGGCCTCGCGTTGCTCGTGCGCTCCTACAGGATTTCGTGTTCACCCACTGACGCCTGATGTACGCAAATCCTCTGTAGGAGCCAACTTGTTGGCGAGCGCTTGATGCGGTGTATCAGGTACATCGCCTCGCGAACAAGTTCGCTCCTACAGGTTCATTGGGCGAACGCGTCGTGTGCCAGTGTTGATCTGTAAAAACCTGCGGGAGCGGGTTCATTTGTAAAAGGGTGGTGCATCCGACGCCGCTTGCATTGTCAGGCCAGTCCCTCACGAATAAACCCGTTCCCCCAGGTTCTCGTGTTTTAAAAAGAGGCTCATCCCTGAGCCAGCGATCTATCCCTGATTCAACGCATCAATTGCCAGCGGCGCTCGACTTGTTGGTGGTGGTAGTGGTGTCGTCGGTGCTGTAACCGTCGCCTTCGCTGGTGTCGCTGTCGTCAGCTTCGTTCTGGTGCATCACGCCGCCGGTGGTAACCGGTGGCAGAGTGACCTTCGTCGAGTTCAACGCTGAACGTGGCAGCGGGTTGCTGGTGGCGGTGGAGAGTTCCTGACGGAACGGATTCACCAGTTTGGCGTTCAGGCGAATGTCCTGCGACGACGAACCCAGGGCGATGTTGAAGGTGTCGGCATCGACCACCCACTGCTTGCTCTTGACGTCGAAGTAGGCCAGCGAACGGTCGTTCAGCTCGATGGTCACGCGCTTGCTTTCACCCGGCTTCAGGAAGACTTTCTTGTAGCCCTTGAGCTCCTTGATCGCGCGTTCAACTTTCGGGTTCTTCTGACCGACATACAGCTCGGCCACTTCAGAGCCGCCGACCTTGCCGGTGTTGCTCAGGTCGAACGACACTTTGATCGGCGCGCCTGCCACCGCAACGCCTGGCGTCACGCTGATATTGCTGTAACCGAACGTGGTGTAGGACAGGCCGTAGCCGAACGGGTAGAGCGGCTTGATGCCTTTCTTCTCGTAGCCGCGATAACCCAGCATCAGGTCGTTCGCGTAGCTCATTTCCTTCAACTGCTCTTCGTTGTCGAAGTTTTTGAAGGTCGAGTAGATCGGGTTGTCTTCGATGTTGCGTTCGATACTGATCGGCAGCTTGCCCGACGGGTTGACCTTGCCGAAGAGGATTTCAGCCAGAGCCTGACCGCCGTTCTGACCTGGGTAGAACGCGTGCAAAGCAGCTGGCACCTGATCGATCCAGTCACTCATCTTCAGACCGGTACCGCCATGCATGGCGACCACGGTGTGCGGGTTGACCTTGGCGATGTTGTTGATCAGATCGTTCTGGAATTCCGGCAGATCGAAGCTGTGGTCGAAACCTTCGCCTTCGTACTGGTTGCTGTTGCCGACCGCGACAACCACAGCGTCGTACTTGGACAGATCTTGCGGAGCGACCAGCGAGGCCCAGCTCATCTGCACGCCGACCAGGCCGCCCATGGTGGAGAGGTAACCGTCACGACGCGAGTATTCGAGCTTGATGTCGTAAGACTTGCCCGCTTCGAGCTTGAGCTTGGCGAAGACCGGAATGGTCGGCGGAATGCTGTTGCTCGGCAGGTGTTCGCCGTCACCGTTGTCGATGATTTTTTCGCCATTGACGTACAGGCGCACCGCGCCGTCAGCCCGGACCTTGAACACTTGCTCACCGCTGACGGTTGGCGTGACCTTGCCGGTGTAGCGGATCGACGTGTTGGAGGTGTCACCACTGACTGGCAGATCTGAATCGCTCGACCAATCCAGATTGACGCGGGTGTCTGTGCGCGTGGCGGCCGGATCACCGGACCAGTTGGCGTTGGTGAAGAACTCGGTTTTGAGGCCCGGGACGTCTTTGCCTGCACTGTCGGTGTTGCTCCAGACGGTGGTGGTCGGGTCCAGTGACAGGCCGTCGATGAACTCGACCTTGGCGTTCGGCGCGATCTGCTTGAGGCCGCTCAACTCGCTGACGTAATGAGCTGCCATGACGTTGGCGCTACCGAAACCGGTAGGCGGTGCGTACTTGGCCAGCTCACCGACCACGGCGATGGATTTGACCTTGGTCTTGTCCAGCGGCAGCAGATTGCTCTGGTTTTTCAGCAGCACGATGCCTTCGCGGGCAGCGTTCAGCGCGATCTTGTTGCTGGTGGCGCTGTTCATGTTGTGTACGGTCGACGGGGTCTTGCTGTCGAACTTGTACAGGTAGATGTTTTTGAGGATGCGACGGACTTTGTCGTCGATGGTCGCCGCGCTCAGTTCACCGCTGTCCAGGTGAGGCTTGAGCACCGAGCTGTTCATCTGGTAGCCCATCATGTCCAGATCGGTACCGGCCTGCGCTGCTTCATAGCCATGCACGACCGCGTTGTAGTCGCTCTGGACGAAGCCTTTGTAGCCCCATTCTTTCTTCAGAATGTCGCGGATCAGGTGCGTGCTTTCGCAGGCGAAGTCGCCGTTCACCTTCTGGAAGGAGCACATAATCATCGCGGTCTTGCCGTTCTTCGAGGCAGACTCGAAACCGGGCAGGGTCATTTCGCGCAGTACGCGCTCGTCGATGGTCTCGTTCAGGTTGAAGCGGTTGGTTTCCTGATCGTTGGCCGCGTAGTGCTTGGTGTTGGCCCACACGCCGCGCGATTGAATGCCGTTGACCACCGCAGGCACCAAGCTTGCACCCAGGAACGGGTCTTCACCGGACAGGTATTCGAACGCACGACCGCCGTACGGCATGCGATACAGATTCACGCCGGGTCCGGTGATGAACTGATAGCCGCCGGTGGCGGTGTCGTAGCCCAGCGCGCGACCCAGATCGATGGCGCGACGCGGGTTCCAGGTGGCGGCAAGGTTAGGGCCGGATGGGTAAACCACACCCTGGTCGTTGCCTTCGCTGGTGTAGCGAACGCCGACACCGCCGTCTGCGCCGTGGATTTGCGGAATGCCTTGTGAGGCCAGCGGCTTCACATCCCAGCCGCCGGTACCGCCGATGTACGCCAGTTTTTCTTCCTGGCTCAATTTCGCCAGGGTTTTTTCAGCGGCCTTGTCGGCGCGCATTTCGCGAGCGGCGAGGGTGGAGTCATCGGCTGCATAAACCTGTGATACCGCCAATGCCAGCAGGGCCAAAGCCGAGTGAGCACCGATCATTTTTTTATTGCGCATATAAAGCTCCAACACATTTAACTGAGTCAATTAGTCGCAGGGCGACTGTTGATGTTTTGTAACTTTCTCCGGGCAATAAAGTGCCGTTATCGTGACTTTTAATTGAAATTAAAAAGACGATATTTGCCGTGTTTCACTGATTTTGTTTTATAGGATTTGTGTTGTAGACGGTGTTTTTGTGACATCGAAGTGATATCGCGTGATATCACTTTGAATCAAAAAAGCGGGTAAATTAAGAGCTTTCTTGCAACAAAAAGTCAAACGAAAGCTGTAAATTGCGTGATTTGACACTTTCTTTTACAAAGTACTGAACCTTCGCTAAACCATTGGGTCGATAGGTTTAAGAAATTTCGGGTGCTCGTCGCTGTTCTTCTGGTGGCACTTAGCTCCACTTTCTTAGTTTGAGCCTCTGGTCTGGTAATTTCAGGGCAGTGCGCACTGCTTTTTATTTAATTGATGTGGAGAAAGTTTATGAAACTGCCCCTGATTGGTGCGAGTGTTGTTCTTGGCCTGACACTTTGTGGCGCTGCAATGGCTGCAGAGTCCACGGATGCCGACGCCACTTCCGGCGCAACGGACTCCACGGTAATGACCCAGTCCCAAGACGCCAAGGCTGTGAAAAAGCAGAAAACCGAAGTGACCAAAGGCGGCCGTCCGCAGAGCAGCAGCTCAAGCACGACCACCAGTGGCACCTCGTCGAAATCCTCGAACTGATGTTCTGAGGTTTCTCGACCGGCTCCCTCCCCAAGCGGGAGCCGTTTGCTCCTTCGATCTACACAGAATTCTTGCTGCTTATGTCTCCAAACCCCGTCGACGCTACCCAATTGCAGATTCCGGATGCCGAGCAGCTCTGCGCCTGGCTGGGCGAGAACGCAGGCCTTAAAGCCGCTGATCTGGACCGCGCCCGGCGCTTGCTTGCTGAGTCCGAAGGCGCCGAGTTGCTGGCGCTGCTGACGCGACTGGGTCTGGTGTCCGAGTTTGAAATGGCCCGCGCCTGGGCCGCCTTGCTG
Source organism: Pseudomonas rosaeacicularis (assembly GCF_057128745.1). Classification (NCBI taxonomy): domain Bacteria; kingdom Pseudomonadati; phylum Pseudomonadota; class Gammaproteobacteria; order Pseudomonadales; family Pseudomonadaceae; genus Pseudomonas; species Pseudomonas rosaeacicularis. The sequence goes on along the minus strand of NZ_JBSKHT010000014.1, from coordinate 179,493 downwards.
CAGGCACCGTTGATCGTCGCCGATGCAGCTCCCGCGCTGATCGATCCGCTGCCGCCGTTGACCGAGCGCTTCATGCGCCACTATCAGGTGGTGCCGCTGGAATGGCGGGATGACGGTTTGCACGTTCTGGCCGCCAATCCAACCGAGCTGTTCGCCCTTGAAGCGATTGCCTACGGCTGTGAAGTCCCGGTCCGGCTGTCAATCGGGCCACGCAATGACGTGGAAACCCTGATCGAGCGTTATTACGGCCAGGGCCGTTCGGCGATGGGCACCCTGATCGAAAACCTCGACGAAGAGGGCGGTTCGCTGGAAGACATCGAGCACCTCAAGGACCTGGCCTCCGAAGCGCCGGTTATTCGTCTGGTCAACCTGATCCTGCAACGCGCCGTCGAACAGCGCGCCTCCGACATTCATATAGAGCCGTTCGAAAGCCAGCTCAAAGTGCGTTACCGCATCGACGGCGTGCTGCACGAAGCTGAAGCGCCGCCGTCCAGTTCTTCGGCGGCGGTCATCTCCCGAGTGAAGATCATGGCCCGGCTGGACATCGCCGAGCGTCGCCTGCCCCAAGACGGCCGGATCATGCTGCGCATCCAGGGCAAGGAGCTGGATTTGCGGGTGTCCACGGTGCCCACCAGTTTCGGCGAATCGGTGGTCATGCGTTTGCTGGACCGGCAGACCATCAATTTCGATTTCCAGAGCCTGGGTTTCGACGGCGACCGCCTCGATGCGTTTCTCGATGTGCTCCAACGGCCCCACGGCATTTTGCTGGTGACGGGCCCGACTGGCTCCGGCAAAACCACCACCCTTTATACGGCGCTGTCGCAGCTCAACACCGCCGAGCGCAAAATCATCACCGTGGAAGACCCGGTGGAATACCAACTCGAAGGCATCAACCAGATTCAGGTCAAACCGGCCATCGGTCTGGACTTTGCGGGCGCGCTGCGTTCCATCGTGCGTCAGGACCCGGACGTGATCATGATTGGTGAGATGCGCGACCTGGAAACCTGCCGCATCGCCATTCAGTCCTCGCTCACCGGCCACCTGGTGCTCTCGACGCTGCACACCAACAGCGCCGCGGCGAGTATCACGCGGCTGCTGGACATGGGCGTCGAAAGTTACCTGATCGCCTCGACCGTCAACGGCATTCTGGCCCAGCGCCTGGTGCGTCGCCTCGATCCAGAAACCCGCGAAGCCTTCGAAGCGCCGCAGGAGTTGATCGACGAACACGAACTTCATCGCTTCACCGATGAGCGCCCGATTCGGCTGTATCGTCCGCGCGCCGATGCGCCCGGTGGCGGTTATCGCGGCCGCAGCGCGATCACTGAATTGCTGGTGATGAATGAAGAGTTGCGCGGCCTGCTGATGCGCCACGCCGACGCCTCCACGCTGGAGCAGGCCGCCCGCCGTTCGGGTTTGCGCACGCTGCACGAAGAAGGCCTGCGCCAGGCGGTGGCTGGCGTCACTTCGCTCGAAGAAGTGCTGCGCGTAACCCGAGGCGAATGACATGACCCCGTTCAAATACCGTGCCCTTGACGGCCAGGGCGCCGAACAACACGGCGTGCTCGAAGCTAAAGACAAAGACACGGCCGTCGCGCTGCTGCACAAACGCGGGCTGATGCTGCTGCATATAGAAGCTTCAAGTCTGGGCGGCCTGCGGCAGGCGTTGGGTCGCGGCACCCTGAATGGCGCGGCGCTGATGAGCTTCACCCAACAACTGGCGACCCTGCTGGGCGCCGGTCAGCCGCTGGAACGCTCGCTGACCATTCTGCTCAAGCAACCCGGCCAGCCGCAGACCCGCGCCTTGATCGAGCGCATTCGCGAACAGGTCAAAGCCGGTAAACCGCTGTCGGTGGCGCTGGAAGAAGAGGGCCGCCAGTTCTCGCCGCTGTACATCAGCATGGTCCGTGCGGGCGAGGCGGGCGGGGCGTTGGAAAACACCCTGCGCCAGCTCAGCGATTATTTAGAGCGCAGCCAGCTGCTACGCGGCGAAGTGATCAACGCTCTTATCTACCCGGCCTTTTTGGTAGTCGGCGTTCTGGGTGCGCTGGCGCTTTTACTGGCGTACGTGGTGCCGCAGTTCGTGCCGATTTTTCGAGATCTGGGCGTCCCGATTCCCTTTATTACCAAAGCCATTCTGTGGCTCGGGCAATTTCTCGGCGCCTACGGATTGTTGGTGCTGGGCGGGATCATCGCGCTGGTGTGGGGAATGGCCTTGCGCCTGCGCGATCCGCAACGCCGCCTGCGCCGCGACCGCCGTTTATTGAAAACCCGAATCATCGGCCCGCTGTTGCAGCGCATCGAAGCGGCGCGATTGGCGCGCACCCTTGGCACGCTGTTGAGTAACGGCGTGGCGTTGCTGCAAGCGTTGGTGATCGCGCGACAGGTTTGCACCAATCGCGCATTGCAACAGCAGGTGGAACAGGCCAGCGAGTCGGTGAAAGGTGGCGGCACCCTGGCCAGTGCCTTTGGCGCTAATCCGCTGTTGCCGGACCTTGCGCTGCAAATGATCGAGGTCGGCGAACAGGCCGGCGAACTGGACAAGATGCTGCTCAAAGTGGCCGACGTATTCGACGTCGAAGCCAAGCGCGGCATCGACCGCATGCTGGCGGCCCTCGTCCCCACATTGACCGTGGTCATGGCCGCACTGGTGGCGGTGATCATGCTCGCCATCATGCTGCCGCTGATGAGCCTGACCAGCAATATTTGAACCCTTTTTGACGATTTTCACGAGGAAAGCCCTGCAATGAAGCGCACCCAATTCAACGCTCCAACCCGCCGCCAGCGCGGTTTCACCCTGCTGGAAATGCTCGCCGTGATCGTGCTGTTGGGCATCGTCGCGACCATCGTCGTGCGTCAGGTGGGCGGCAACGTCGACAAGGGCAAATACGGCGCGGGCAAGGCGCAACTGGCAAGCCTGTCGATGAAGGTCGAGAGCTACGGCCTGGACATGGGCTCGCCACCGAAAAGCCTTCAGCAACTGGTGGAAAAACCGGCCAACGCCGCCGGCTGGGCTGGTCCATACGCCAAACCTTCGGACATCAAAGACCCGTTCGGCCACGCGTTCGGCTATCGCTTCCCCGGTCAGCACGGCTCGTTCGACCTGATCTTCTACGGTCAAGACGGCCAACCCGGCGGCGACGGCTACAGCGCTGACCTGGGCAACTGGGAATAATCCGACGCCATGATCGCGCCTGCTAAAAGCCGTGGTTTTACCCTACTGGAAATGCTGGTGGTCATCGTCTTGATGAGCATCGGCATCGCGCTGGTCGGGTTCGGCTTGTCTCAGGGTTTGCGCTCGGCCAGCGAACGGCAAGTGGTCGGGCAGATGGTGCAGGCGCTGCGCACGACCCGCAGTGCGGCGATCGTCAGCGGTCAGATTGCCGAGACGAAATTCGATTTGAAACAGCGCACTTTTCAGGCGCCGGGTCAGCGCGTACAGCAATGGCCTGCGGACTTGGGCGTGCAAGTCAACACCGCCGCCGATCTGGACTCCGCCTTTGCTTTCAATCCTGACGGAAGCTCCAGCGGCGGCAATCTGGTGTTGTTTCATGGCGAGCGCAACTGGCGCATCGACGTGGGCTGGCTCACCGGCAGCGTCAAGAGTCGAGCGCTGAAATGAACAGGCGCGAACAGGGTTTTACGTTATTGGAAATGCTCGCCGCGCTGGTGGTCATGGCCGTGTGCAGCAGCGTATTGCTGGTGGCGTTCGGGCAGAGCGCGCGCTCGTTGCAACAGGTCGAGCGCAGTGATCGTCTTAGCCAGGCAGCGCGCTCGGTGCTCGATGATCAGGGCATAGGCGCACTGCAAAGCGGCACCCAGGAAGGCGTATTCGATGGCGACATTCACTGGGCATTGGCGGTCTCGGAGCAGTCCTCCAAAGCCGGACAATCGCGCTTGATGCGTTTGGACCTGACCGTCAGCGAAGGCCGACGTCGCGCCCAGTTCAGCACCTTGCGACTGGTCAGCCCTGCCAAGGGGGCCAGTCTGTGATCAGGCACTCACATCAGCATCAGCGTGGCTTCACGCTGCTGGAAATCATGATCGTGCTGAGCCTGCTGGCGGTGCTGTTGACCCTGGTCGGCGGCGCGATTCTGGGCGCCAATCGAGCGGTGCTCAAGGCCGATCGCTACACCGCGAGCCTGGATGAACGCCGCGCCGCGCAGACGTTTTTGCGCAGCGCCATCAGCCAGGCGTTGCCGCTGGACACCTCGGAAAATGACAGCGAAAGCTCGGGGTTTTTCGAGGGTTCTGCCCAGCGCTTGCAGTTCGTTGCGACCTTGCCCGGTAATCTCGGCGGCGGCATTCAACTGCACACCGTTGAGCTGGGCGGCCCTGAATCGGATCGGCGCTTGCAGATCGCCTTCGCTCAGGTGCAAGGCAATGTGCTGCGCGCCTGGGGCGAACCGCAGGTGTTGTTGCACGGGGTGCGCAGCATGAACCTGAGTTACCGCGGCTTCACGGCGAAGGGTGAGCCCACCGGTTGGGTCTCGCCGTGGCCGTGGCCCAACCGTTTACCCCGTGCGGTACGCATTGAGGTGCAGATGAAAGGCCCGGTGGGCTGGCCGACCGAAGTGGTTGCCTTGCGTCTGGACTTGTCCGGCGGGACGGGCGGATGAAAAGACAAAAGGGCATCGCCCTGTTGCTGGTGTTGTGGGCACTGGCCTTGCTCAGCCTCTTGCTCGGCGGTCTGGCCGGTTGGGTGCAACTTGAAACCCGTCAGGGGCTCTGGCAACGCCAGCACACTCAGGCGTTACTGGCCGCCGAGGCGGGGATGAATCAGGCGGTGCAGGCGCTGCTCGACAAGTCACATCGCCCACGCTGGGTCGCTGACGGTCGCGGCACGCCGCTGCGTTTTGACGAGGCGCAACTGGTGGTGGGCGTGACCAGCGAGCGCGGCAAGCTGGACCTGAACGCGGCGCAGGTCGATGACGTGTCGAAGGTGGCTCAGGCCTGCGGCGCCACTCGCAATCAGGCGGCGCAGCTTGCCAAAGCGCTGCAAGCCAGACGTGGCGGTGATGAACCGCCACTGCGGGTGATCGAAGAACTGCGGCAACTGCCGGGCATGACGCAAGTGCTCTACAGCCGTCTGCTCCCGGAAGTCACGCTGTGGAGCGGTCTGGACCGGCCGGAACCGGCCTTCGCCACGCCGCTGTTGAAGCGCGCCTTGAACATGCCCAATCAGGCGGCGGTCGGCGCCGATCCGGGGGACGTGGTCACCATCGAAAGTCAGGCACAGCTGCCGAGCGGTTACAGCGCCCGGTTACAAACCACTGTTTTATTGAACCCATCGGAGGGTAACGCTCAGCCTTATCGGGTGCTGCGTTGGCAAGAATGAGTCTTTTATCTTCAGCGCGAATGGCGCCGGTCCGTGCCCGTCTCGACGTGATCGTCAGGCAGTGGCGGGCAAGCCCCGCGCAACGCTTGTGGCAGCTGTGGCTCGACGAGTTGCGCGGCTGCTTGCCTGCGCGCGCGCGGCATTGGCTGGTGGACGAAACCCCGGTGCAAACTTGGCAATGGCCTTTGAGCGCGCCATTGGCGACCCGCCGCAGCGATGCTCGACAAGTGCTGATGTTGCCGGTTTCAGCGGTGATGGTTCAGCGCCTGCAATTGCCCTTGGCGGCGTCCCGGGACTTGATGTCGGTGGTCGGCTACGAGCTGGACAAGTTCACGCCGTTCCCCCGCGATCAGCTGTATTACGTGGCGCGGCAGGACGGCCGCAGCGCTGGCTTGGTGCAAGTCACGCTGGTCGCCATTGCCCGCGCACGGCTGGACAAGATTCTCGCGGAATGCGCGGACCTTGGCCTGACGCCCAATATCGTCGACGTGTCCACCAAAGAAGGCATGCAGATGGGCATTGATCTGCTGCCCCATTCGCTGCGTCCCGCGCAAGCCCGAACCGGACGCGGCTGGCAGCGTAAACTGGCCTGGCTGTGTGGCGGATTGCTGATCGCGGTGATGGTGCTGTGGTTGCAGGATCGCCAGCAGTTGCTGGATGAGATGCAGGCCACCGTGCAGGCACAAAAAGGCGATGTCGCGCAGATCCAGCAACTGCGTCAGCAACTGACCAACACCCAGGGCGCCGTTCAATACCTGGCGCAACGCAAAGCCGCGCAGCCGACCATGGCCGCTTTGCTCAGCGAACTGACAGCGTGCCTGCCCAAAGACACCTGGATCGATCAGCTGGAAATCGATGACAGCGCCGAGGTTTCGCTCAGCGGCCAGAGCGCGAAGGCCAGCGCCTTGATCGCCCGTCTCAAGGACTGCCGCAGTTTGGAGAATCCGCAATTTCAGGGCGTGATTCAGCCCGATGCCGACACCGGCAAAGACCACTTTTCCCTGCGCGCCCACTTACACCAGGAGGCCGCACATGCGTCGACCCCTGACACCCCGTGAACGTCGCGGCGCCGCGCTGATCGTCCTGGCTTTCGTGCTGTGCGCCGCGTATTGGCTGCTGATCGACAGCTGGTTCGCCGGTCCCTTGCGCAATCTCGACGAGCAGGCCGATCAGCTGCGCAGCCAGCAACAGCGATACGCTGGCCTGCTGCAACAGGGTGACTCCCTGCGCAAGCAACTGCAAAAGGCGCAAAAGGACCCGGCCAGCAGCACCAGCCTGTTGCCCGGCGAAGACCCCAGCGCCGTGGCTGCCGATTTGATGCAGCGGGTAGCCGATCTGATCGCCAGTCATGCCGACACCGGCGCCGGTTGCAGCCTGACCCAGCGCATGCCGATCACCCCGGAACAAGAGGGCAACGAGCCTTATCGTCAGGTCAAAGTCAGTTTGACCCTGGAGTGCGGCATCGAGCCGTTGATGGCGATCCTGCATGAACTGGAGTACCAGCGGCCCTTTCTGTTCGTCGACGACATGAGCATTCGTCGCGACGCCAACGCACCGCTCAAGGGTGGCGCGGGCAAGCTGGTCGCACATTTGCTGGTGCGCGGTTATCTGCAACCGGCGCCGATTGCGCAGGCGGCCACTGCCGGCCAAGACACCGCCGCTGAGCAGGCCACGCCATGATCGGTTCATTGAAAACAGTCGAAATAGCCTTGGCCGCTGTCGCCGCACTGCTGCTGTTGCTGGTCGCCTTCGTGCTCAGCGGCATGGGCCATTCCGCCGATTGGCTGGAAGCCCGTGCGCCTCGTCAAAACGTCGCTGCGCAACAGGCACCGAACGTGCCCGCCGCTGAACTGGCCAGCCTGTCGAACACCTGGCAAACGCCGTTGTTCAGCACTGATCGCACCCCGGATGTGTCGCTGCGCAAATCCACGCAGGCCTCAAGTCTGGCCGGTCTGACCCTCACTGGCGTCATCCTCAACGGCGACATGCAGGTTGCGTTCATCCGCGAGAAAAGTGGCCCGGCGCTCAAGGTCCATCGCGGCGAGCGCCTGCCCAACGGCTGGACGCTTGAGTCACTGACGCCGCTGCGAGCGCGTTTCACGCTCGATGGCCGCAGCGAGTCCCTGACTCTGCCGGTGCTGAAACTGCCTCCGCCGTCCACCGAACCCCCGATTTCCCTTTCCAACGAATCCACGCCATGAACCCTTTCTCAGGAGTGAGTAACATCGCTACTTTGCGCACACCCTTGCTTTGCCTGGCCACCGCCGTCGCCCTTGGTGGCTGCGCGACCTCGCCCAACACACTCGATCCAGACAGCGGGATGCTGCGTGAAGCGCTACAGGGAACAGGTTCGCAACGTCCGCCGGTGGACCCGCGCAGCGAGCAGATCCCGCTGGATTCGCAACAGCAACCTGCGGCCAGCGCGCCGACCCGCCAGGTGATCAAGGGCAATCAGCGCTTCGTGCGCACGCCTGCGGTCAAGGCCGTGGCTCAGCCGGTTGGCGCCACGGGGAACCAGGAAGCCGCAGGCGGCGATATCGTCTTCAACTTCACCAACCAGCCGATTCAGGCGGTGGTCAACAGCGTCATGGGCGACCTGCTGCATGAGAGCTACAGCATCGCCGAAGGGGTGAAGGGCGATGTCAGTTTCTCCACCTCCAAACCGGTGGACAAGCAGCAGGCGTTGTCGATTCTTGAGACGCTATTGTCGTGGACCGACAACGCGATGATTCGCCAGGGCAATCGCTACATGATTCTGCCTGCCAGTCAGGCGATCACCGGAAAAATGGTGCCGCAGATGTCCACCGCGCAGCCGTCGGCAGGGTTGTCGGCGCGGCTGTTCCCGTTGAGCTACATCTCCGCCACCGAAATGCAGAAACTGCTCAAGCCGTTCGCTCGGGAAAATGCCTTCTTGCTGGTGGACCCGGCGCGAAATGTGTTGAGCCTGGCGGGTACGCCCGAGGAGTTGGCGAACTATCAGCAGACCATCGACACCTTCGATGTCGATTGGCTCAAGGGCATGTCGGTGGGCGTGTTCGGTTTGCAGCGCGCTTCGGTGGGCGAGTTGATGCCCGAGCTGCAAAAAATGTTCGGCCCCAACAGCGGTATGCCGCTGGCGGGCATGGTGAGATTCCTGCCCATCGAACGCACCAACTCGGTGGTGGCGTTCTCCTCGCAGCCGGAATACCTGAACGAAGTCGGCACCTGGATTCATACCATCGATGAAGGCGGCGGCAACGAGCCGCAGATGTACGTCTACGACGTGCGCAACATGAAGGCCACTGATCTGGCCAAATACCTGCGCCAGATCTACGGCACCGGGGCGATTAAGGAAGAGTCGGCGGCCAAGGTCGCGCCCGGTTTGCGCACCCGCTCGATGTCTTCGCTGACCAGCAACAGCAGCGGCTCAGGTGGCCTGGGCGGCGGCCTCGGCGGCAACAGCAGCAGCGGTGGACTGAGCAGTGGCGGTGGTTTGAATAGCGGAATGAATCAGCAGGATTCAGGCGCTGAGGATCAAGCGACTGCCGGCGAAGATGAAAGCGCTGACAGCGAAACCGGCGACGGCACTGAGTCGGCAGGGTCGGATGAGTCCGGCAGCAAAAAAGGCCTGGACGCCAGCACCCGGATTTCCGCCCAGAAGAGCAGCAATCAGTTGCTGGTGCGCACGCGCCCGGCGCAATGGAAAGAGATCGAAGCGGCCATCAAGCGTCTGGACAATCCGCCGTTGCAGGTACAGATCGAGACGCGGATTCTCGAGGTCAAACTGACCGGCGAACTGGATCAGGGCGTGCAGTGGTACCTCGGTCGTCTGGCCGGTAATTCCACCAGCACCACTGTCGCCAATACCGCTGGCAGCCAAGGCGCGCTGGGCGGTGGCGGGGCCTCGTTGGGCTCGACCGATTCACTGTTTTATTCCTTCGTCAGCACCAATTTGCAGGTGGCGATTCACGCGCTGGAAAGCAATGGCCGCACGCAGGTGCTGTCGGCGCCGTCGCTGGTGGTGATGAACAACCAGAACGCGCAGATTCAGGTCGGCGACAACATCCCGATCAGCCAGACCACGGTCAACACCAGCACCTCCGACACCACCCTGAGCAGCGTCGAGTACCTGCAAACCGGCGTCATCCTGAACGTCGTGCCGCGGATCAATCCGGGCGGTCTGGTGTACATGGATATCCAGCAGCAGGTTAGCGATGCCGACGACAGTGTGCTGGTCAACGGCAACCCGCGCATCTCTACCCGTTCGGTGTCCACGCAAGTGGCGGCGCAGAGCGGGCAGACGGTGTTGTTGGGCGGTTTGATCAAGCAGGACAACAGTGAATCGGTCAGCGCTGTGCCGTATCTGGGGCGTGTGCCGGGGCTGAAGTGGTTGTTCGGTAATAGCAGCAAGTCCAAGGACCGTACTGAGTTGCTGGTGCTCATCACCCCGCGCGTCATCAATAGCAGCAGCCAGGCGAGGCAGGTCACTGATGATTATCGTCAGCAGATGCAATTGCTCCGGCCGCAGGGGGCAGTGCAGTCGATGCAGATGAACTAATACGTTGAGGATCACTCGATCCCCTGTGGGAGCAATCGGAGGTAACAACGGTCGCGATGCGGTATTTCGGGTGTATCGGGATGGTGTGTATATCCGTTATCTACGGTGGACGATCTTGCTGCGTGTCACTCGGTCCCTTGTAGGAGCAATCGGAGGTAACGACGGTCGCGATGCGGTGGGGCTGGTGTACCGGGATGGTGTGTATATCCGTTATTTGTGTGGGCTGTGGTTATGGTTCCGCCCTTACGGCGGGTCACTTTTTTCAAGAGCCAAAAAAGTAACCAAAAAGGCCCTGCTCCTGGTTTGGCCCGACTTCGTCGGATTCCCTCACTCCGGAGACGCTCCGTGGGCACGCGCCGAACGGACATCCATGTCCTGACGGCGCTTGGCGGGCGTCCCTGCCCGCCATCCCACTGCGCGCCGCCTGCGTTCGGCCTGCACCCAAGTCGCGTTTTGTGGTGTCTGGGCTGGCGTGGATGAAGATCAAAAGCGAATGAGAAAGCCTGATCGTTCCTCACGCTCCGCGTGGGAATGCAGCCCGGACGCTCCGCGTCCAATGACGCGGAGCGTCATGAGAAGCGCTACCACGCAGAGTGGGGGAGCGATCATCTTTGGATTGTGTATATATCCGTTATCTGCGTGTGCTGTTGTTATGGTTCCGCTTTTACAGCGGGTCACTTTTGTAAAAGCGACAAAAGTAACCAAAAGTGCTTTGCTCCCGGTTTGGCCCGACGAAGGAGGGCCGGACATCGGAGCAGGGCCTTTTTGGTTACTTTTTCGGCTCTTGGAAAAAGTGACCCGCTGTAAGAGCGGAACCAATATCAGCAACACCAAAAACAACGGATATACACACCATCTGAAGCGTGTCAGCTACACCGCATCGCAGCCTCGCGGTGCTCGTCAGCTCCTACAGGGGATCGCGTTATCCGCACCAGCGAAATCGATATCAGACACACCCAAATAACGGATATACACACCATCTGAAGCGTGTCAGCTGAACCGCATCGGTCGAGCGCGACCCCGAAGCCTCGCGTTGCTCGTCAGCTCCTACAGGGGCTCGCGTGACCCGGACTGCCGCTTATCTCACACCAACTGCACTAACGTGAAACCCTCAGGTCGGATACCGGAGCTGCCAATATAGCTTGCAGCGTTTGAGGAGCGCAGTGAATGATTGAGGCCGTGCTTGCCCGTGAAACCAATCGCCGTCAGTTACAGCAGATCATCTCGGGGTTGTCCGATGGCGTGATCTTGCTCGAACCCGACCAGACCATCCTCTGGGCCAACGAAGCCGCGTTGCAAATGCACGGCGTCAGCAAGCTCGCCGAGCTTGGCACCAACGGCGACCAATACCGCGAGCGCTTCGCCTTGCGCTACCGCAACAACCACCCGCTTGATGCCGATCAATACCCCTTCAGTCGGGTCGCGGCGGGGGACAGCTTCAGCGATGTGGTCGTTGAAGTGAGCGCGGTGGGCGATGAACAAGAGCGCACGAAAGTCCACCGCATTCGCAGCATGATCATCGAAGACCAGCAAGGCGCGCCTGAATCGCTGGTGCTGATCATCGCCGACGCCACCGAATGGGCCAGCGCCGAACAGCGCTTCGAGAAAACCTTCAACGCCAATCCCGCGCCTGCCGTGATCTGCCGCCTGAGCGACTTGCGCTACATCAAGGTCAATCAGGGCTTTCTGGAGATGACCGGGCACACCCGCGACAACGTCATCGGTCGCTCGGTCTATGAACTCGATGTACTGGAAAACGCCGAGCGCAAGGACCTCGCCATCGAGCGTCTGAACCAGGGTGCGACCATTCCGCAAATGCAGGCCGAGCTGAGATTGCCGGAGGGCGGCACCAAGCTGGTGATCGTCGCCGGCCAGCCGTTGGACATGAATGAGGAGGACTGCATGTTGTTCTCCTTTACCGACCTGGAACCCCGGCGCAAGGCTGAAACCGCCCTGCGCCAGAGTGAAGAGCGTTTTGCCAAGGCGTTCCGGCTGACACCGGTGCCGACCCTGGTGTGCAGCGCCGACCGTCAGCACGTCGTGGATGCAAATGAAGCGTTCCTCAATACCTTCGGCTACAGCGCGATGGAGCTGACGGGGCGCTCGGTGGCGGAGCTTGATTTCATCGAGGGCAAAGGTGTCACAGAGCAACTGTTCGATGGCCTGGAAAAAACCGGGAACGTCCAGGGCCTGGACATCAAGCTGCGCAAGAAGGGTGACGAGGTCATCGACTGCGTGCTGGCGGCTGACACTGTGATCATTCAGGACAAAGCCTGTTATCTGCTGGTGCTGATGGACATCACCGAACGCAAGCGCTCAGAGCTAGAGTTGGTGGAAGCGATCGAGGAAGTGATGCAGGACGCATCGTGGTTCAGCCAGACACTGATCGAGAAACTGGCGAATGCCAAAAGCGTCAATGCGAGCACCGTGCCCAATGCCTCGTTCACCGATTTGACCGCACGCGAACGTGAAGTGTTGGGCTTGATCTGCGAAGGCCTGGCCGACAAGGAAATCGCCGCGCGGCTCAAGCTGGCGCCCAACACCGTGCGCAATCACGTCGCGACGGTGTACTCCAAACTCGACGTTCATAGCCGCAGCGAAGCCATCGTCTGGGCCCGCGAGCGCCACCTGTTCGCGGGTAAAAAGCGCGAGAAGGGCAAGTAGATGATTGATGACTGTAAGTCGGAGTGATCATAAACCGGCGTTTTTGACTGGGCGGGAGACCGTGGGAGCGGACCTGTCCGCGAAGGGGACGGTACATCCGACACATGTGTATTGACCATGACCTCGTCTTCGCGGACAGGTCCGCTCCCACGGAATTTAGGCCAGCTGCGCGATAGCGTGGGGTCATGGCGACGGTAGGCTAGCGCGACAGTCAGGTGCAAATGCACTACGCCAACCCCCTCGAATTCACCTGTTGGCCGATGAACGCTTTTTCTACTCTTGATCACATGCCGGGCAACCAATGCATTGCGCGTCCGGCTTCTCATTCAAGAAAGCAGATAAGGAAAACACCATGAAAGCCGAACAAATCAAAGGCGCGGTAGAGCAGGTTGCAGGCAAGGCTCAGGACTGGGCCGGTGACCTGACCGGCAATGATCGCCTGAAAGCCGAAGGCAAAATCCGCCAGACAGCAGGTGAACTGCAAGAGCAGTACGGCGACGTGCTGGATGAAGTCACTTCATTCGCCAAACGCCGGCCCCTGGCAAGCGTGGCCATCGCCGCAGGTGTCGCGATGTTGCTGACTCGGTTGTTGAGCCGTCGTAACGACTGATCATGCGCCAAGGCAGACGGCCCATGTGGCGTCTGCCTTCAGGATCACGCTTCGGGAATCACCGCAATCACGTCGATTTCCATCAGCCATTGTGGCTGCCCCAACGCCGACACCACCAACCCGGTAGAGATCGGAAACACCCCCTTCAGCCATTTCCCCACCACCAGATACACCTCCTCGCGGTAGCGCGGGTCGATCAGGTAAATGGTGATCTTGACGATGTCCTGCAACTGGCTGCCAGCTTCTTCCAACAGCTGCTTGATGTTCTTCATCGCCTGCTCAGCTTGAGCGCCGGCGTCCCCCAAGCCAATCAGATTGCCTTCGAAATCAGTCCCCAACTGCCCGCGCACGTACACGGTATTGCCTGCGCGCACGGCTTGGCACAGGTCGTTGTCGAGCTTCTGATTGGGGTAGGTGTCCTTGGTGTTGAACATGCGGATGCGAGTATGAGTGGGCATGATGGGCCTGCTATTCATCGAACGATAAAAGTGAAGTCGGCCGTTCCCTGGCCTCGATTAAAAAAGGTCAAACGACCGCGTCGGACACCGGCGGCGCGTCGAAATAATCAGCCCGCACAGCGGCGCCGATCAGGTTGACAATCAAGCGTCCGGCCGTGATGCAGCTGATGTTGTTGACGTCGGTGCTCGGAGTGATTTCGACGATGTCCATGCCGACCACTTTGCCCTTGTTCACCAGCCCGTGAATCAGCTTGCGGATCTGCACGTAAGTGATGCCGCCCAACGCAGGTCCGGCCACACCCGGCATGATCGAAGGATCAAGGCCATCAGCGTCGATGGTCAGGTAGTAATTGCCGTTGTCCGGAATCATGTCCAGCACCGACTGCATGCCGTTGTCGTGCACGTCATACGCGGTGATCAGATGCGCGCCGTAATCCACCGCCGCCTGGAAGTCCCCTGGGCGGCCGCTGCCCTGGGCGCGCAGGCCGATCTGGAAGATCTCGCCGATATGCTCCATCTCCGAAGCGCGGCGGATCGGGCTCGACAAGCCGTCGCGCACGCCGTTGATCTCATCGCGCCAATCCAGGTGCGCGTCGATGTGGATCAGGGTGATCTCGCCGCGACCTTCGTAGGCGCGCAGGATCGGGATCGGAATGCTGTGGTCGCCACCGAGGATGATCGGCAACGCGCCCGCATCGAGAATCTTGCGGATCGCCTGCTCGGAACGCAGGCCGTGGCTGTTGAGGTCGGTCGGGTCCGCCGGGACGTTGCCGCAGTCCACCACTTTCAGCGCGCGGTTGTCGTAGATCGGGCCGCCGACGTCGAAGTCGTAGTGGTGCAGGGCGCGGCAGATGCGATCGCTCATGGCACGAATCGCATCCGGCGCTCTGCTTTGGTCGCAGGTGATGTGCTCGGCCACGTAGGCCTTGCCGAACGGCATGCCGATGATCGCGACGTGGGCGTCAAGGGTGTCAAGGTCAGTGCAGATCGGCGACCACAAAAAGCTCTGGTGTTTCTTGGACGGTGGAACGGTCAGTGGGAAGTCCATGGGTGTCTCCTGAACAAAATAAGTAAAAACCACAGCGAAAAAGCGATCAGCCTTCCATCGAAAGGAAGCGGCGCAGCTCGGGGGTTTGGGGATTGGAAAAGAGGGTTTCGGGTTCGCCGGACTCATGCACCAGGCCTTGGTGCATGAAGATCACCCGGTCACTGACCCGGCGCGCGAAGGCCATTTCGTGGGTGACCATGATCAGCGTCATGCCTTCTTTGGCCAGGCCTTCGACCACCTGCAACACTTCGCCGACCAGCTCCGGGTCGAGCGCAGACGTGATCTCATCGCAGAGCAAGACCTGCGGGTTCATCGCCAGCGAACGGGCGATCGCCACTCGCTGTTGCTGGCCACCGGACAACTGATCCGGGAAGGCATCGAAGCGCTCGCCCAAGCCAACCCGCGTGAGCAATTTGCGCGCGTGACGTTCGGCCTCGGCGCTTGAAGTTTTCTGCACAAGACGCGGCGCAAGCATCACGTTCTGCCCGGCGCTCAAATGCGGGAACAGGTTGAAATTCTGAAAAATCATGCCGACGTTCTGGCGCAGTTCGCGCAGCCCATTGCGGTCATCCGGACGCACCAACTGGCCGTCGACCGTGACGCTGCCTTCCTGATACGCCTCAAGCCCGTTCATGCAGCGCAGCAGCGTGCTCTTGCCCGAACCGCTTTTGCCGATGATGCACACCACTTCCTTGCGGGCGATCTGCAGGTCCACGCCCTTGAGCACTTCGTTGTCGCCGAAGCGTTTGCGCAGGCCGCGAATGTCGACCAGTGCAAAGCCGGGGGAGAGGTGTTGAGTGGGTGAAGTCTTCATGTTGTCGGCCCTCTATCGGCGCAGTTTCTGTTCAAGCACGCGGCTGTACCAGGACAGCGGAAAGCACAGCGCGAAGTACATCAACGCGACCGAGCCATAGATGAAAAACGGTTGGAACGTGGCGTTGGTGATGATCTGTCCGGCGCGGGTCATTTCGACGAAACCGATCACCGAAGTCAGCGCCGTGGCCTTGACCACCTGCACCATGAAACCGACGGTGGGGGCGATGCCGACGCGTACTGCCTGGGGCAGGATCACGTAGCGCATCTGCTCGCCGAACGTCAGCGCCAGACTGCTGGACGCTTCCCATTGGCCCAGCGCGATGGACTCGATGTTGCCGCGCCAGATCTCGGTGAGATAAGCGCTGGCGTACAAGGTCAGGCACACCGACGCGGCCACCAGCGGGGTGGTTTCGATGCCGAACATGGCCAGACCGAAATACACCAGAAACAATTGCAACAGCAGCGGCGTGCCCTGAAACAACTGCACGTAAAGCATCACCAGCCCGCGCACAAAACGGTTGCCGGTCAAGCGCAGCACCACCAGCAGTGCGCCCACCAAACCGCCGCCGATGAAGGCGATCAGCGACAAACCGATGGTCCAGCGCATCGCCAGCAACAGGTTTCGGGCGATGTCCCACAGCGTGAATTCGAACATGGGTTTTCCCTCAGCGACCGAAGATGAAACGCGGACCGACCCAGTTCAGCAGGCGGCGCAGGGCGATGGCGAGCAGCAGGTACAGGGCTGCCACGACGATGTAGGTTTCGAAATTACGGAACGAGTTACTGGCGATCTGGTTGGCGGCGTAGGTCAGCTCTTCGGTGGAAATCTGGCTGCACACCGCCGAGCCGAGCATGATGATGACCATCTGCCCGACCAGCGTCGGCCATATGCGTTTGAGCGCAGGTGGCAGCACCACGCGGGTGAACACCTGCCAGCGATTCAGCGCCAGGCTTTGCGCCGCTTCGATCTGGCCATCGGGCGTGGCTTCGATGCCGGAGCGGGCGATCTCGCTGACGTAGGCGCCCAGGTTGATCACATTGGCGACGATCGCCGCCGTCAGCGCGGTCATTTTCAGGCCCAGCCCTGGCAAGCCGAAGAAGATGAAAAACAGCTGAATGATGAAGGGCGTGTTGCGGATCAGCTCCACGTAAAGCCCCACTGTCCAGCGCGCCCACTTCGGGCCTTTGCTGCGAACCAGCCCGCAGGCGATGCCCAGCAGGGTTCCGACCACTGCTGAAAACAGCGTCAGGAAAATCGTCAGCAGCATGCCGTCCAGTATCAGCGGCCACTGCTTGAATACGACCGAGAAATCTAAAGTCATGAGGCGTTTGGCTCCACGGAATTCAAATGGGGGAGCAACTCGCGAATGCGCGGCAGGTGTTCCAGGTGTTCAAGCCGTTCGAGCAAGGCCTGTGCATCAGTGGCGCCCATCACGGGCCTGACGCAGTGCATGAATTTGCTCCGCAATTGCGCCTGCGAGAGTGGGTTGAACGCCGAACCCAAAGGCATGGCGCAGAAGCGTTCGGTGCAGGCGCCGTCGCTGCTGATGACGTTGACCCACGCGCCTTCAGGCGCTGAGACCAACAGGTCCGACTGCCAGCGTTCACTGCTGATCATCCGCACGCGGCGCATCAACTGTTGCAGGTCGGCACGGTTGATCGTGGCGTCGTTGAGTGAATCGAGGGTGATCTCGTCCAGCAGGCAGGTGGCCGCCATGGCGAATGGCATGCTGAATTGCGCCTGCTGGCGCTGGGTCGGCGCGTCGTGAATCAGGTTGGCGATGACGATCGGCGGGACGTCACAGATGATCTCGGCGATGTCATCTGCGTTGATAGATGCCAGCCGCAGGATCTCACGCAAGGCATCCACCGCTGCGTGTGACGACAGGCAGATCGGGATGCGTTTGATGTCCACGCCCGGGGCGAGCAGGCTCCATTCGTGACCTAGCGCTGGCAATGGCGAGAGCACGCCGCCGTTGAACATCACCGACAAACCTCTGCTGTGCTCGACGATGTCCAGCGGGCCCTGGCTGCCGTGGCTGGCCAACAGTGCGGCGATCACGCCTGCCTCGCTGGTTCGTCCGGCGATGAGCATTTTTGCGTCGGTGCCGAAACCGGCTTTCATGCCGCCAGTGCCGGTCAACGCCAGTCCCAATGCCGAAGCGGTTTGCGTAGCGTTCAGGCCCAGTGCGTGGCACGCCGCTGCGCAGGAACCGACAACGCCCAGCACACCCGTCGTCCACCAACCACGATCATAAATCTGCCGGTTCAGCGCCTTGGCCAATGCGTATTCACATTCGGCCCCCACCACAAACGCTGTCAGCAGCACCGCACCGCTCAGGTCACGCATCTGCGTCACGGCCAGCGCTGCGGGCAGGATCACCACCGAACCATGGACGAAACCCGGGTAGGCGTTGTCGTCGAAATCCAGTGCATGCCCGGCGGTTGAGTTGACGAAAGCCGCCGCTGGCGCGCTGAGCAATTGTGTATCGCCCAGCACCGTCGAATGGCCCGCAGCGGCGGTCAATTGGCAGACCGCCCGCGCCTGGCTGGCGACCTCGCTGTGGCTGCCCGCCACCGCGACGCCGAGGGTGTCGATCAGGCAGCGCTTGGCGGCGTGTTGCACCGAAAGCGGGATGTCCGCCAGCCGAACCGCTGCGCTCCAGCGCGCCAGTTCGACCAGGGTGGGGGAGAGGGCGCCCATGCTTACTCTGGAAGCTCGCCAGCCGGTGCGCCCAGCCATTTCTGGCTGATGGCGTCCAGGGTGCCGTCGGCCTTGGCTTCACGAATGATCTCGTTGACCTTGGCGCGCAGTTCCGGCTGATCCTTGTTCATGCCGATGTAGTTCGGCGCGTTGGACAGCACCACCTTCAGCTCGATGTCCATCTTCGGATTCTTTTGCTTCAGCGCGGCAGCGACGGTGGTGCCGATGGCGACCATTTGCGTCTGCCCGGAAAGGAACGCTGAGATGGTGCTGTTGTTGTCTTCAAAACGCTTGGTTACGGCTTCCGGCGCGGCGTCGGTCAGCTCTTTGTCCTGCATCGAGCCACGGGTCACGGAAACGGTTTTGCCGGCCATGTCGCCCAGGGTTTTGACCGGCAGTGCCGCTGCGCCGAACACCGCGTCGAAGAACGGCGAGTAGGCAATGCTGTAGTCGATCACCTTCTCGCGCTCGGCGGTTTTGCCCAGGGAGGAGATGGTGAAATCAGCCTTGCCCGACTGGATGTAGGCCACGCGGTTAGGCGCGGTGACCGGCACCAGTTGCAGCTTTACGCCGAGCTTTTTCGCCATCAGCGTGGCGACGTCGATGTCCAGACCCTGGGGTGCCATGTCCGGCCCGACGTAGCCATACGGCGGATAATCTACCGGCACGGCAACGCGCAGCTGGTTGCTTTTCATGATGCGATCCAGCGCGTCGCCGGCCTGGACGAAGGTGCTGGAAAACAGGGCGCAGAGTCCCGCCACGATCAGTGTTTTAGTAAAGGGCTTGCACGGATTGACGTTCATGGTGGTGCTCCGAGGGTTAAGCGGTTCGAGGTTCAAATCAGTTGCAGATGCAGGAAAGTGTTCAGCCCAGATCCCACCATTCGCCCAGGCTCAGCAGTTTTTCTTCGGTGCGGGTAACCGAGGCTTCGCCGTCCTGGTTGGCGTGCGCCGACATCAGCGCCACCAGCATTTCGCTGACCAGCATGGCCGGCACGACGGTGTCGTAGAAGGACGGGGTCTGGTTCTTGACGATGATGGTTTCAGCGGCCATCCGCGCGGTGGGCGAAGTGACGCTGTCGGTGATGGTGATGATCCGCACGCCTTGCTGGTGCAGGTAATTGGTCAGGGTGATCAGGCGTCGGGAGTAGCGCGGCAAACTGCACACCAGCGCGACGTCTTTGGCGCTGGTCTGGTTGATGATCGACATCACGCCGCTCTCGCCGGCGCCCTCGACCAGCCGCACGTTTTTCGCGAAATAAGAGGCCACATGGGAGAACTGAAACGCCACGCCGAACGAGGAGCGCATACCCAGGCAATAGACTTGTCGTGCGCCGGCCAGCAGGGCGACGGCGCGGGACATCGCCTCGAGGTTGTCGGGGTTGCACATCGACTGGATCTGCTCGATGGCGTTGTTGGCCATGTCCTCGATTACCTGATGCTCACCGACGCGCTGCTTGAGTTCGACCAATCCATGGGCTCGCGAGCCGTAGGCGTTGCTGTTGCCGCGTAACGAATCGATGAACAGCTCGCGCAGCTCGTCATAGCCCGACAGGCCCATGCGTTTGGCCAGGCGGGTCATGGTCGAAGGCGGAACATTGGCCAGCCGCGCCAGATCGCGCATCGACATCACCGCGACTTCATGCAGGTTGTCCAGAATGAAGCTGGCCGCCGCGCGCTCCTGCCGAGGGAAAGTCTCGAACTGCTGCTTGAGCTGTGCGCAAAGAAGGTCACGGTTCATCGGCAATGCCACGCATGAAGGCGGAAGATGCGAGAGAATTTGCAACAGCTGTGCCAGAAAATTTTGAAATGATTCAAGTGAACCACTTTGCAGGCGCGGTGTTTTGTCACACGCACCTGCGTGGCCCGCGTGGGTCATTCGATTTCGGTTGGTTTGATTCAAAGATTGATTGAGATGAATCGTTTTGGCTTTGCGGCCGTTGCGATTGGTTTCGGTTAAGGCCGCCTATGCAGTCGATTACCGCAACCCAATGGTGCGCCGCACCGCAGCAGTGCGGCGATTGATCAACCTGCGCCTGGCTTGGAACCGTGGGAGCGGACGTGTCCGCGAAGAGGCCAGTGAATCCGACACATCTACAGCGTCTGATAGATCGCTTTCGCGGACAGGTCCGCTCCCACAGTTTTGTGGCCTGCGCGGGTTACCAACTCTCGAGGCAACGTCATGTATTGAATTGGGGGAGCAGTCGAAATCTGCATCCCCGACAGCATCCCGACAGCTTCCCCCGGTCAATTGCGGGCTGACATCCGGATGATGCTGCGTATGATGGGCCGGACGTTTTTTGCATAGGGCCTTGCCACAATGATGAAGTTTTTCGCCGCGCTGTTGTGCGTATTTTCCGGACTGGCCCACGCCCAGCCTGCCTTGCTAACCGACCTTGCCTTGCCGTATCTCGCTTCAAGTCCCGCCGCTGCCAAAGACGCGCCGCTGGTGATCTTTCTTCACGGCTATGGCAGTGACGAGCGCGACCTGTTCGGTATCAAGGACGACCTTTCCCCCGATTACACCTATCTTTCCGTTCGCGCGCCGCTGGACATCGACGGCGGCGGCCACAAGTGGTTCAGCCAGGACACCGACGTCGCCGACTACGAAGGCGTGATCAGCGACATCGATACGAGTACCACGTTGCTGACGCAGTTCATCGAGCAGGCGACCAAGAAGTACGACACCCAGCCCGACAAGGTGATCCTGATCGGTTTCAGTCAGGGCGCGATGATGACCTATCAAATTGGCTTGCAGCACCCCGAGCTTGTGCGCGGCATTGCGTCGCTCAGTGGCAAGATTCTCTCGGCGCTGAACGCTCGGTTGAAACCTGATGATCGGCTCAAGAACCTGAAAGTATTCATCGGCCATGGCACGGCGGACACCCGTGTGGCGTACACCGGTGCGACCAATGCCAACGTGGCGCTGAAAAAGCTGGCCTTGGTACCCGAGCTTCATTCCTATCCCGGTTTGGGGCACAGCATCAACGGCAACGAAATCAGCGATCTGGATAAGTGGCTGGACGCGTCGCTGGGTCGTGCTGATCAGGATTGAGGACGGGACGATCAACGATCCCTGTGGGAGCGGACCTGTCCGCGAAAGCCATTGATCAGCCGATAGAGATGTGTCGGCTGTATGGACCTCTTCGCGGACAGGTCCGCTACCACGATTTATGTAGGCCGCGCGCGCAGTGGAGTTCTACAACCCCTGACTCCCGCGAATCAACTCATACGCCCGGCGTGCCAGCGGGTTGACCGTGTTGGGCCGGATCCAAAGGTGATACGTCACATCCGGCAGCCTCGGCAGGCCGTCCGCCTCACCCAGCACGCGCATGTCGGGGCCGAGCATTTCCATGCTGCGCGGCGTCACGCCCAACCCTGCGCGGGTCGCAGCCTTGATGCCGATCAGGTTTGACGCCAGATACGCCTGTCGCCACGGGATGTTTGCCCGCTCCAATGCCTCCAGCGCATAGCGCCGATAAATGCTCGGTTCATCCACCAGGATCAGCGGAATCGGCTCCCCCGGCACATGCTGGTACTGCGCCGAACAAATCCACCAGACCGGCGAGGTGCGCAACGCAAAGCCCTCAAGCCCTGGATCTTCGCGGGTGGAAATCACCATATCCACCTTGCCGCGATGCAGGTCCTCCATCAGAAACGGACTGCGCCCGACGTCGATCTCCAGCCGCAAGCGCGGTGCCGACCGGGCGATGTGGCTGAGGATCGGCGGCAGAATGGTGTCGGCGATGTCATGGGGCGAGCCAATGCGCAGCACACCGCTGAGGCTGCTTTCACGCAGGGAATTGAGGGCGTCGTCGTTGAGCGAGAGCATCTGCCGTGCATGGCGCAACAGTTGTCGGCCGGGGTCGGTGAGCTGTTTCTGCCGGCCCTGTTTCTGGAACAGGCTGACGCCAATCTGTTGCTCCAGACGCTGCATGTGCTGGGTCACCGAAGATTGCGTACGCGCCAATTGCACTCCGGCTTCGGCGAAGCTGTGGTGGTCGACGACAGCAACGAAAGTGCGCAGCAGTTCGAGGTCGAGGGTGGTGGACATGGTGGTGGGCTCAGCAAAAATTAGGTCGTAACTCGATCAAATTGTAGGAGCTGCCGAAGGCTGCGATGCGATTGCCGGGGCAATGTCGGTTTTACTGACACTGCGTTTCGCAGCCTTCGGCAGCTCCTACAGGGATAATTATTCATATCATCGAAGAAGGTAAATACATTACGTTTTTTTATGAATTACGAAAATATTTTTCCACGTTGATCAGCTAAGGCCCACGATTTACGAGCTTTTAGCAAATTGTTCCAAGCGCTGAATCCTAAAAGTTATAACCATATTTGATATTTGCATTTCCGTTCTCAACCCCCTGTCCCTAGGATGCCCCTCATCCGTAAGCCCTTCTTCAGAAGGGGCGACGACCATGACCTGAGGGGAACATCCATGCCGTACCTGCGCTCGCCTGCCACACGATTTCTGCCGCTGCTGTTCGGCGCTCTGCTCACGCTGGGCGCCAGCGCGATGGTTCAGGCCGATGCCACGCTGGACAAAATCCAGGAGCGTCATCGTCTGGTAGTCGGCGTGCTGCTGTCGGGCGGACCGTTTGGTTCGATTGATCCCTCCACGCAAAAACCACTGGGCCTGAATGTTGATCTGGCTCAGGACATCGGCCGCCAGCTCGACGCCGAAGTCGAGCTGGTGCCGGTGCTGCCTGCCAACCGCGTGCAGTTCCTGCAACAGGGCAAGGTCGATCTGCTGATCGCCAACATGGAATGGACCGCCGAGCGCGGGCAGATTCTGGGCTTCGTGCCCACGCCGTTCTATCGCGTGGGCGGTACCGCAGCCGTGCTCAAGGACAGCAAAATCACAAAATGGGAAGACCTCAAAGGCCAACCGGTCTGCACCTCCCAGGGCAGCAGCTACGTCAAGCCGCTGACCGAATTCGGCGCCGAACTCAAGGCGTTCAAAAGCTCATCCGAATCGCTGCTGGCCCTGCGCGGCAACAACTGCGTCGCCGCTGTGCATGACGCCACGCTGATCAACCCGTTGATCGCCGACAGCGCCGAATGGAAGGACTACCGCGCCATCAGCCCGGAGCTGAACCCGGCGCCTTCGGTGATCTGGACCCGTCCGGGCGAAACCGACACCCAGGCCAAACTCGATGCCATCGTCAAACAATGGCACCGCAGCGGCTGGTTGATCGACGCTGAAAAGCGCCACCACATCACCCCGGCATCGCCTGCATTGGTCGAGCTGCAAAAGCAGTTCCAGACCGGCGCCTGATCCCGTTTCCTTTGATCATCCGACGTTCAGGCGTCGGGGCTCTCTCAATAAGCTCGCCCCAGGCAATCACCCATGAATAGCTTCGCTTTTGGCAAAACCCTCACCGCACTCGGCCTGATCCTCTGCGCCTCGCTCGTCCACGCCGACGCGACGCTGGACAAGATTGCCCAGCGCCACAAAATCAGCATCGGCGTGATCCTCAGCGGCCCGCCGTTCGGCACCATCGACCCGAAGACCGGCGAGCATCTGGGCTACAACGTCGAGTTGGCCAAGGGCATCGGCCAGAAGCTGGGTGTGGAAGTGGACACCGTTTCAGTGCTGGCGCCCAACCGCGTGCAGTTTCTGCAACAGGGCAAGGTCGACATCCTGATCGCCAACATGCAGTACACCGATGAGCGCGCCGAGATTCTCGATTACGTGCCGACCCCCTATGAAGAAGTCGGCGGCGCGGCCTTGATCCGCAAAGGCGCGGGCATCAGCAAGTGGGAAGACCTCAAGGGCAAACCGGTATGCGTGTCCCAGGGCAGCAACTTCATCAAGCCGTTGCAGGAAACCTACGGCGCCGAGATCAAGGCCTTCCGCAGCCAGTCCGAGTCGCTGTTGTCCCTGCGCGGCAATGGCTGTGTGGCGGCGGTACACGTCAGCCCGACCATGCACGCCTTGCTCAGCGATGCCGATTGGGCCGGTTTCGAAATCCCATTGTCCACGGACCTGATCCCGTCCAAATCGGTGATCTGGGTCCGCAAGGGCGAAAAAGACACTCAGGCCAAGCTCGACGCCATCGTGCGCGACTGGCACCGCAGCGGCTGGCTGATCGAAGTGGGTGAGCGCACCGGCATGGCGCCGTCCCAAGCCCTGCGTGACCTGCACGAGCAGTTCCGCAACGCCGCGCCGCTTGCCAGCCAGTAAGCCCTTGAGCGAGAAACCTGATGAGCAATGACCTTTTTCAGACCCTGCAGCAGTTGCTGGGCGACAAGCACGTGCTACGCGCCGATGAAGCCGCCGACCAGTTGACCGACAAGCAAGGCACGTACGTTGGCAGCGCGCTGGCGGTGGTGCATCCGGCCAACACCGAAGAAGTCGCTGCGGTGGTCAAGGCCTGCGTCGCGCATCAGGCGCCGATTGTGGTGCAGGGCGGCAACACCGGTTTGATGGGCGCTGCAACGCCGGATGCCAGCGGGCGTTCGGTGTTGCTGTTGCTTGACCGTCTGAACCGCGTGCGCCAGGTCGATACCGACAACGACACCCTGACCGTCGAAGCCGGCTGCATCCTGCAAAACGTGCAGGACATCGCGCGTCAGGCAGGGCGGCTGTTTCCCCTGAGCCTGGGCGCGCAGGGCAGTTGCACCATTGGCGGCAACCTCGGCACCAACGCTGGCGGCACGGCGGTGTTGCGCTATGGCAACACCCGCGAACTCACGTTGGGCCTGGAAGTGGTCACCGCCGAAGGTGAAATCTGGAATGGCCTGCGCGGCTTGCGCAAGGACAACACCGGTTACGACCTTCGGGACCTATACATCGGCAGCGAAGGCACGCTGGGCATCATCACTGCCGCCACGCTGAAACTGTTCCCGTTGCCCAAGGCGCAATGCACGGCGCTGCTGGCCTTCGATTCGCTTGCCCAGGCGGTGAGTTTTCTGTCCCACGCCCGCTCAGGTTTTGGCGCCAGCCTGACCGCCTTCGAGCTGCTGACCGCCGATTGTCTGGCGCTGCTGCGCGAGCAATTCCCGGACGGCCCACAACCGTTCATCCACGCAGCCCAACCCTGGTTCGCCCTGCTGGAACTGTCGGACAACCACAGCGAAACCCACGCCCGCGAATCCTTCGAGCATGTGCTGGGCGAGGCGTTTGAAGCCGACTTGCTTGCTGATGCGTTGATTGCCGAGAGCGTAGCGCAGAGCGAAGCGTTGTGGCTGCTGCGCGAGAACATGAGCGAGGCGCAGAAGAAAGCCGGTCGCAACATGAAGCACGATATTTCGATCCCGATTTCGCGCATCGTCAGTTTCGTCACCGAGACCGACGCGCTGCTGCAACGGCACTTCCCCGGCGTGCGCAACTTCACCTTCGGCCACTTGGGCGACGGCAATCTGCATTACAACGTCGCCCATCCGCTGGACTCGACGGTCGAGGCACACATGAAAAACTACGCAGCCCTCAGCCAGATCGTGCACGACAGCACGGCGGCCCATGGTGGTTCGATCAGCGCCGAACACGGCATCGGCCAGCGCAAACTGGCGATGCTGCCGCGCTACAAAAGCCCGGTGGAACTGGACCTGATGCGCCGCATCAAGCAGGCGCTGGACCCGCACAACCTGCTCAACCCAGGCAAAGTCCTGGCGAGTGTCGCCACTCAAACAGAAAGGACAGCGCCATGACCGTTCATTTGTCACTGCGCGTACAACGCGTTTCGTTGTCAGCCAACGCGGCGGCGAAATCCCGCGTCACCGAACTGCGCGAGGCCGGTCGCGACATCATCGACATGACCACCGGCGAGCCGGATTTCGACACCCCGGAGCACATCAAGCAAGCGGCGTACAAAGCCATCGACGGCGGGGCGACCAAGTACACGCCGACCCCCGGCGTGCGCAAGTTGCGTGAAGCGGTGCAGCGCAAGCTCAAGGCGGAAAACCGTCTGGACTATCCGCTGCCGTCCATCGTCATCGCCAACGGCGCCAAGCAGATCATTTTCAACGCCTTCGCCGCGACCCTGGACGACGGCGATGAAGTGCTGGTGCCGGTGCCTTACTGGCCGTCGTTCCCGGACATCGTAAGGATCAACGGCGGCGTACCGGTGTTCATCGAATGCGGCCTGGAGCAGGGCTGCAAACTGACCCCGGCGCAGCTCGAACACCACATCACCGAGCGCACCCGCTGGTTGATTCTCAACGGCCCCGGCAACCCCAGCGGCGCGGTGTACAGCGAAGCGGAGTTGTTGGCGTTGGCCGAGGTGTTGCGCCGTCATCCGCAGGTGCTTGTGCTGCTGGACGAGCTGTACGAACACATCCGCTTTGACGGCCAATCGGCATTGAGCCTGCTCAACGTCGCACCGGACTTGCAGCCGCGCGCGCTGCTGGTGGGCGGTGTGTCGAAAACCTACGCCATGACCGGCTGGCGCATCGGATTCGGCGCAGGCCCGAAAGAATTGACCACCGCCATGACGGTTGTGCAGTCCCAAGCCACCTCCGGCGCTTCGTCGGTGGGGCAGGCCGCCGCATTGGCCGCGTTCGAAGGCGGTCTGGATTTCCTGCCGGCGCAGGTGGCGGCCTATCACCGGCGTCGGGACATTCTGGTCAGCGCTTTGAAAGAGGTGGACGGCCTGCAAGTGCTCACGCCTCAGGGCGGGTTTTTCGTGTTCGTGCGCTGCGCCGGATTGCTTGGCCGCGTGCGTCCCGATGGCCAGCGCTTGAACAGCGATGACGACGTGGTCGATTACCTCCTCGAAGAAGGCGTGGCCGGTGTCGCAGGCAATGCCTATGGCCTGTCGCCTTGGTTTCGCTTGTCGATTGCCACCGCCACCGACAGCGTGACCGAAGCCGGGCGGCGCATTGCGGCCGCTTGTGCGCAGCTGCGCGTCGAGGCGTTGGCATGAGTCATTGGCTGGAAATGTTTGTGCAGTGGACGGCGAAGCTGGGGCTGAACTACAGCTTCCTGCTGGACGCCTATCAACGCGGCTCGATGGTCGACGGCGCGCTGACCACCATTGCGCTCTGCGCCTGCACCATCGTCGGCAGTCTGCTGGCCGGTGTGAGCCTGGCGGCGATGCTGACGTCGGGCAAACCGTGGTTGGCGAAACCTGCGCGGGTGTTCATCGAAGTCACCCGCAACACCCCGACGCTGGTGCAGCTGTACTGCGCGTTCCTGGTGCTGAACATGCTGTTGACCCAGGCCGTGGGCGCGGCGAATCCGCTGACACCGTTCGCCTGGGTGGTGATCGTGATTTCCCTGCACAAGGGTGCGTTCCATGCCGAGGCCCTGCGCGCCGGGATCGAAGCGGTGCCCGCCGTGACCATGGAGGCCGCCAGTTCGCTGGCCTTCAGCAGCCGCCAGCTGCTGTGGAATGTGCAGTTGCCGCTCGCGGTGCGCTTCGCCTTGCCGTCACTGATCAACAACCTGATCGATCTGGTGAAGATGACCGCCGTGGCCTCGGCCATTGCGGTGGGTGACATCACCTACGCCTCGATCATGATCTGGACCCAGAGTGACAACGTGCTGGAGCTGATGATTTTGCTGCTGACTTTTTTTGGCCTGTTGAGTTTTATCGTCAACTGCGCCGGTCGTGCCCTGGAAACCCGACTGAGGATGCCCGGTTATGGCCATTGAATCCTCCGCACCTGCGCCGCTGAACTGGCCGCGCCGGCACGTGGGCAAACTGTCGTTGCTGTTGATCGCCGTGCTCTGGCTGGTGTTCGGCGCACCCAATAGCCCGGTGTTCAAATCGCTGGTGGAATGGTCGCCGGCGCTGGCAAAAGGGTTTGGACAGAACATTTTGATCAGCCTGTTGGCGATTGCCATCGGCTCGCTCTTGGGCCTGCTGGTGGGCGCGCTGGCAATGTCGCCGTTCTGGCTGACGCGCTTACCGGCCAAGGTCTGGGTGCAGATCTTTCGCAATGCGCCGTGGCTGGTGTTGATCTATTTCACGACCTACGTGTTCCCGTTTGAGATTCATATTGGCAGCAGCTGGATCTCGTTTCCGGACTGGGTGAAAGTCACCATCGGCCTGGCACTGCCGGCCAGCGCCAATGTCGCGGAAATCTTTCGCGGCGCCATCGGTTCGATCCCCAGCACCCAATGGGAAGCGGCTCGTTCGCTTGCATTCACCCGTGGGCAGATTTTCCGTTCCATCATCCTGCCGCAGTGCTTCAAACGCATGCTGCCGCCGTGGATGAACCTCTACGCCGTAATCACCATGGGCACCGCGCTGGCCTCGCTGGTGGGCGTGCATGACCTGATCGACACCGCGCAGATCGCCAGTAACACCGTCAACCGCACCGGCTTTACCGTGCTGATTTACTTCAGTGTGCTGGCGCTGTTTTTCGCCTATTGCTACCCGATTTCCCGACTCACTCAACGCCTGGAGCGACGTTATGCCTTCTCCTGAAACGCTCGCCGCCGAACCCCTGGTCAGCCTGCGCGATATTCATTTGTCGTTCGGCCAGAACCGCGTGCTCAAGGGCATTGATCTGGACGTGCAGCGCGGTCAGGCGGTGTCGATCATCGGCCCGTCCGGCTCGGGCAAATCCACCATCCTGCGCTGCATCACCGGATTGCTTTCGCCCCAGCGCGGCAGCATTCGCGTGGGCAGCACCGAGGTGCAGAAGCTGACCAGTGAGGCGCAGCGCATCGAGCTGCGCAAGAAGGTTGGGTTCGTGTTCCAGCAGTACAACCTGTTCCCGCATCTGTCGGTGCTGGAAAACCTGGTGATCGCGCCGCGCAAAGTACTGGGTCGCAACTCGGTGGATGCCGAGAAAGAAGCGCGAGCGTTGCTGGCCAAAGTGCGCATGGAGCACAAGGCCGATGCGTATCCGGGCCAGTTGTCTGGCGGTCAGCAGCAGCGGGTGGCGATTGCCCGGGCGCTGGCGATGCGGCCTGAGTTGATCCTGTTTGACGAAGTGACTTCAGCGCTGGACCCGGAAACCGTGGGCGAAGTGCTGACGGTGATTCGCGAACTGACCGAGGAGGGCATGACCTGCGTGCTGGTGACCCACGAAATGCGTTTCGCCGAGGACATCAGCGACGTGGTGTATTTCACCGAGAACGGCCTGATTGTTGAAAGCGGCAGCGCCGAACAGATTTTCCAGCGGCCCACCAGCGAGCGTACACAAGAGTTTTTGCGCCACGCCCTGGGCGACGCCGGCCGCCGCCCTGCCGTGAATGGCGACCCGTATTTGTTGAGCAATATCAGCCGGTACAGTTTGTCGGTGTGATGACTGGCATCGCCCTCTCTGGAACGACTGAATACCCGTGGGAGCGGACCTGTCCGCGAATGCAATCTGCCAGACGATAAATTTGTATCGGCCTTGCCGGCCCCTTCGCGGACAGGTCCGCTCCCACAGGGATCGAGTCACAACTGAACTAATAAAAGGAGCACCTGATGAGCACCGAAAACCGCAGCCAAGTGATCGAAGATTTCCTGCAGAAAATCCGCGTCATCCACGCCCGTGGCGTTGACCGCGACGCGCTGACAGAAATCGTCAGCCTGCTGGAAGACCTCGCCCAGCGGCACGACCTTTTCAACTTCGCAAGCTTCCCCTCGCCAGTGCCGGGGGAGGGTGATACCGCTTTCCGTTACCGCCTGAACGATGACGGCGAAACCCCGACGCTGTACATGAACTCGCTGCTGCCGGGCAAAAGCACGCTGCCGCACAACCACGAAACCTGGGCGGTGATCGTTGCCGTACAAGGTCAGGAAATCAACTACGTGTGGGCGCGCACCGACGACGGCAGCAACCCTGAATTCGCCAAAATCGAGCTGGAAAAAGAAGTCGTCGTCCAGCCTGGCACCTCGATCAGCTTCCTCGGCGAAGACCTGCACGGGATCAAGGTCGATGGCGAAACCCCGACCCTGCATTTCCACCTGTACGGTCGCCCGCTGGAATCGTTGAACGGCCGTTATGGCGTCAACCTGGAAGGCAAAGTGCTCAATTACAACGCCTCGCAAATGGCCCCTTCGATCAAGGCCTACGCATGATCGATCTGTATTTCTGGCCGACGGGCAACGGCCTAAAAATTGCGATTTTGCTCGAAGAGCTGGAGCTGCCTTACACCGTGCGGCCGATCAACATCCGCACTGGCGAGCAGAAGCAGGACTGGTT
The DNA here is from genome assembly GCF_057128745.1 of Pseudomonas rosaeacicularis. Lineage (NCBI taxonomy): Bacteria > Pseudomonadati > Pseudomonadota > Gammaproteobacteria > Pseudomonadales > Pseudomonadaceae > Pseudomonas > Pseudomonas rosaeacicularis. The sequence goes on along the minus strand of NZ_JBSKHT010000014.1, from coordinate 149,229 downwards.
CCAGGCGATCAGCGCCAACGGGCGGATTCCGGCGATTGTCGACCACGCGCCTGCTGGCAATGACGAGGCCCTGAGTCTGTTTGAATCCGGGGCTATCCTGAATTATCTGGCGAACAAGGCCGGGCAGTTTTTGCCGGCCGATGGCAGCGTTGAGCGCCAGCGCGTGCAGGAATGGCTGTTCTGGCAGGTCGGGCATGTCACGCCGTACCTGAGCCAGTTGCAGGTGTTCAAGGAAAAAGCGCCGGAGCCCATTGCGTTCGCGCTGGACATGCTCGGTGCCGAGGCGGCGCGCTTGTACGGCGTGCTGGAAAAACGCCTGGGTGAAGTGCCGTTTGTGGCGGGGGAATATTCGATTGCCGACATGGCGATCTTCCCTTGGATTCAGCCGGCGCGCCAAGGTCAGGACCTGACGCAATACCCCAACATCGACGCCTGGCGCGAACGCATCAAAGCCCGGCCTGCGGTGCAACGCGCTTACGCCAAAGGCCGGGAAGTGGCGGCTAATGAGAAGTCGTTGGCGTTGCAATAAGGACTCACGCGCAACCCCTGTAGGAGCCAACTTGTTGGCGAGGCTTGATGCGGTGTTCGTGGGCAGCCCGTCTCGCGAATAAATTCGCTCCTACAGAAAAACCGTGGACACAGAGAGAATCAAGAGAACCCCATGAGCCAGACCATCACCCCCCAACAACTGCAAAGCTGGCTGTTCGACGGGCAGGAAATCGCGTTGTTCGACATCCGCGAGCACGGTCAGTACGGCGAAGCGCACCTGTTCCACGGCGTGAATCTGCCCTATAGCCGCCTCGAGCTGGAGGTCCGCCGTCTGGCGCCGAACCCCGGCGTGCGTCTGGTCATTTATGACCAGAGCGGTGGCAACGTCGCTTCCCGCGCTGCCCAGCGACTGAGCGAACTCGATTACAGCCGCGTGCATATCCTCGAAGGCGGCGCCGACGGTTGGCAGGCCGCGGGTTTCGAGCTGTTTGCCGGCGTTCACGTGCCGTCCAAGGCGTTCGGCGAAATCGTCGAAGAAGCCAGCCACACCCCGCACATCAGAGCCACGGAACTGGCGGCGTGGCAAGCCAAAGGCACGCCGCTGGTGGTGCTCGACGGTCGCCCGTTCGATGAATACCGCAAGATGACCATCCCCGGTTCCATCTGCTGCCCCAACGGCGAGCTGGGTTATCGCTTGCCCGATCTGGTGACCGATGACACCACCCCCATCGTGGTCAATTGCGCCGGTCGCACCCGCAGCATCATCGGCGCGCAAACGCTGATCGATCTGGGCGTGAAAAACCCGGTCTACGCGTTGGAAAACGGCACCCAAGGCTGGTATCTGGCCGACCTGCCGCTGGAACACGGCAGCACCCGTCGTTATAGCGAAGTGGCCCCGAGTGCGTCGTTGGACGTACAACGCCAGGCTGCGCAGCAACTGGCGCAACGTACAGGCGTCGTGACGGTTGATGCCGCTCAAGTGGCCAAATGGGCTGAGGACAAAAATCGCAGCCTGTTCCTGTGCGACGTGCGCACTCCGGAAGAATTCGCCCTCGGCAGCTTGCCCGGCGCGCAACACACCCCGGGCGGCCAGCTTATTCAGTCCACCGATCTGTACGTCGGCGTACGTCAGGCCCGCTTGGTGCTGGTGGACGACGACGGCATTCGTGCGCCGATTGTGGCGAGCTGGTTGCGCCAGCTGGGGCATGAGGCGTATGTGCTCGAAGGCGGCATTCACAGCGGTCTGGCATTGCCACTCAATGACAACGCGGTCACGTCTTCATTGCCAACACTAAGCGCTGCCGAGCTGTTCGACGCAGTCAAGGACAACGCCGTGGTCGTGGTCGATCTGCGCCCGAGCATGGCGTTCCGCAAGGGCCATATCGAAGGTTCGAGCTGGTCGATTCGGCCGTTATTGGCTGCGCAGGTCAGCAGCGAAACGCGGCCGTTGGTGCTGATCGCGGACACGCCAGCGGTGGCTGAAATCGCCGCGCGGGAATTGCTGGATGCCCAGCGCGCTCAGGCACGGGTTCTGGCGGGCGGCATCAGCGCCTGGCAATCGGCCGGTCTGGCGTTGGTGGAAGACGCCAACACGCCAACCAATGCGCAGTGCATCGATTTTCTGTTCTTCACCCATGACCGCCACTCCGGCAACAAAGACGCGGCGCGGCAATACCTGGCCTGGGAGATCGGCTTGCTCGGGCAGATGACCGAGCAGGAAATCGCTAGCCTCAAACCCCTCGGCGCCCGCCAGACCCAAGATCGAGTGCGTACACGCCTGGTGCACGCGGCGCGGGGCGAGAAGGGCAGCGGCGTGCGTGGCGTCAACCCGCCAGTCTCGCGCATGAGTACGGTGCTGTTCGACAGCCTGCACGAGATGCGCGACGCCCGTAAACGCCGGGACAGCGAGCGCGTGCTCAGCTACGGCGCGCGGGGCAATCCCACGGCATTCGAGCTGGAAGATCTGGTGACTGAGCTTGAAGGCGGCTATCGCACGCGCCTGTTTGGCACCGGTTTGGCCGCTGTGGCGCAGACGTTCCTGGCGTACCTGCGCCCTGGCGACCATGTGCTGATCACCGACGCGGTGTACTCGCCGGTGCGTCAGGTGGCCGAAGAGTTTCTGGCGCCGTTCGGCATCGAATACAGCTTCTTTGCCGCTGATGGATCGGGGATCGAAGCGTTGCTTCAAGCCAATACCAAGATGGTCTACGCCGAAGTGCCAGGCTCGCTGCTGTATGAGTTGTGCGACCTGCCGGCCATTGCTGCGCTGTGCAAACCGCGCGGGATTCTGCTGGCGGTGGACAACACTTACGGCTCTGGGTACCAATACCGGCCGCTGACTCTGGGCGCTGACATCTCGATCATGGCGTTGACCAAATACCTGTGCGGGCACAGCGATGTGGTGATGGGCAGCGTCTGCACCACGCAAGCGGTCTGGCAGCCACTGGCCGTGATGACCGACACCTTCGCCAGCACCGTCAGCCCCGATGACGCGTATCTGGTGCTGCGCGGCGCTCGCACGTTGGCGGCGCGGCTGGATGTGCATCAGCGTCAGGGCTTGCAGGTCGCGCACTGGTTGCAGGGTCATCCGCAGGTCAAGCGAGTGTTCCATCCGGCGTTGCCCGAGCACCCAAGCCATGCGTTGTGGAAGCGCGATTTTACCGGGAGCAACGGGCTGTTGACGTTCGAGTTGGCGGACAGTGATCCGCAGCTGCTGGAGGGCTTTATCGACGGGTTGCAGCTGTTCGGGCTGGGCGCGTCGTGGGGCGGGTTCGAAAGCCTGGTGATCGTGGCCAGCGTCAAGGACCGGGTGAATGCCGAGGATAAAGCGCTGAACCCTTTGCTGCGGCTGCATATCGGTCTGGAAGACGTCAGCGCGTTGATCGAGGATCTGGAGCGAGGCTTTGCGGCGATTCGGTGACCAAGCCTCGCTCCAACACGGGTAAGTCCATATCAGTATCTGTAGGAGCGAACTTGTTCGCGAGACGTTGTGTCAGCCGATGATGATGTCGACGCTGCCGGCCTCTCGCGAATGAATTCGCTCCTACAGGGGTGCGTGATTGCCATAGAGGCTGTCAGACACCCCGACATTCAACCGCGTGAGTTCTTCAAAAACGCCAACAACGCCACTAGCGGAAACGCGCTGCCAGCAATCACGATCCAGCCCCAGCCGCCATGGTCGTAAAGCCCGCTGGCAATCCCCGAACCGATGGCGCCGCCGATGAAAATGCTGGTCATGTACAACGCATTCAGGCGGCTGCGGCTCTTGGCGTCCAGGGCGTAAACAGCCCGTTGCCCAAGCACCATATTCATCTGTACACAAAAATCCAAAATCACGCCCGTGATCGCCAGGCCAATCACCGCAAACGCCGGATGAATCAAACTCGGCAGAAAACTCAACGCCGCAAACAACAACGCACACAGGCTCGCCACCCGCGTATGCCCCGCATCCGCCAGACGACCACTGATGGGCGCAGCAATCGCGCCGATGGCACCGACCAGCGCGAAGATCGCGATCTGGCTCTGGGACAGTCCGTAATTGCGCGCCAACTCCAGCGGCACGGCGGTCCAGAACAGGCTGAAGGTGGCGAACATGCACGCCTGATAAAACGCCCTCTGACGCAGCACCGGTTGCGTGCGCATCAGCGTCCACAAGGAGAAAATCAGCTGGCCGTACGAGGCGCTGTGATCAGGCTGACGCTTGGGCATGGTCGTCGCCAGCACCACGCTGATCAGCGCCATCAACGCCGCGGCCGAGCCGAACACCGCGCGCCAGCCGAAGTGGTCGGCGACCAGGCTGGACAGCGGGCGTGCCAGCAAAATCCCCAGCAACAAACCGCCCATGATCCCGCCGACCACGCGTCCGCGAGACTCTTCAGGCGCCAGATGCGCGGCCAGCGGCACCAGAATCTGCACCGACACCGAGCTGAATCCCACCAGCAGCGACACCATTAAAAACACGTTGGGTTGCTGGGCAAACGCCGCGCCCAGCAGGCTCACAATCGCCACCCCGGTGGTGGTGATCATCAGTTTGCGGTTCTCCAGCAGATCGCCCAGCGGCACCAGAAAGAACAGCCCGAGTGCGTAGCCGATTTGCGTCAGAGAGACGATGAAACTCGCCATGGTGCTGCTCAGGCCGATGTCAGGCGCGATCAGGCCGATGATGGGTTGGGCGTAGTAAATATTGGCCACGATGGCGCCGCAGCAAAAGGCGAAGAGTATTGCCAGGCCTTTGGTCATGGTCGGCGCGCGAGTCTGGGTGGTCATGAAGTTTCTCGATCAAAAGAGGTAAGGGTGTCACACAGCGGGTGGGGTGCAAACGGCCCCGTGGGAGCGGACCTGTCCGCGAAGGCGCCAGTGAACCTGGTACATCTGCGTCGCCTGGCACATTGCATTCGCGGACAGGTCCGCTCCCACGGGGTTGATGTCTGTCGCGATGAATTAATCCACCTCAATATCCAGCCGCTTCAACCGCGAGGCCAGGGTCGTCGGCTTGATCCCGAGCAACTCTGCGGCGCCGCCTTTGCCGAACAACTTGCCGTTAGCCACCTTCAACGCGGCGTGCATGTTATTACGCTCCAGATCGCGCATCTGTGCTTCGGTGAGGAAGCCACCGCTCAACGCGTCAGGAGTCGCTGCAGGGGCGAGGGCCTTGGGCTCATCCGGCAAATCCAGATTCAAATCCGCACCGCTTGAGGTGATCAGCCCGCGCTCAATCACGTTTTGCAGCTCGCGAATGTTCCCCGGCCACGAGTACGCCTGCAACCGTTCAATGTCGCTATTACGCAAACGCCGCCCCGGCATGTTCAGGCGCTTGCCGGTTTGCTTGAGAAAGTGCGCAGCCAGCGGCGCGATGTCCAGCGGGCGCTCGCGCAGGGCCGGGGAGTGGATCGGAAAGACGTTCAAGCGGAAATACAAATCCTCTCGAAAATGCTTGGCCCCCACCTCCTGACGCAGATCGCGGTTGGTCGCGGCGATGATGCGCACGTCCACCTTGCGTGTGCGCTCTTCACCGACGCGCTCGAACTGGCCTTCCTGCAACACCCGCAGCAACTTGCTTTGCAGCTCCAGCGGAATTTCGCCAATCTCGTCGAGAAACAGCGTGCCGCCATCGGCCAGTTCAAAACGCCCGACCCGATCACGCACAGCGCCGGTAAACGCGCCACGAATGTGCCCGAAGAATTCGCTTTCGAACAGCTCGGTCGGGATCGCCGCGCAGTTGACCCGAATCAGCGGGTGCGCGCTGCGGCGGCTGGCCTGATGGATGGCGCGGGCGATCAATTCCTTGCCGGTGCCGGATTCGCCGTTGATCAACACGCTGGCATCGGTAGGCGCCACCACGTCGATCTGCTTGATGATTTTAAGGATCGGCGCGCTCTGCCCGACGATCTCGCGAAAGTTGTGCTCAATGTGAATCTCTTCCTGCAAATAGGCGTTCTGGTCTTCCAGGCGCTGCTTGAGCACCTTCAGTTCTTCCAGCGCGTTGTGCAGTTGATTCTCGGTGGTGCGGCGTTCGGTGATGTCGCGAAACACCACCACTGCGCCAGCGATGCGGCCATCGGAAATGACCGGCGTGCTGGTGAATTCCACCGGAAAGCACGAGCCGTCGTGGCGCCAGAACACCTCTTGCCGACCTTCGTGCACCACGCCGTCGTGCACCGCTTTGTAGATCGGGCAGTCTTCCACCGGGTAGTGGCTGCCGTCGGCGTGGCTGTGGTGATGAATACGGTGGATGTTCTTGCCGAGCATGTCTTTGACTTCCCAACCCAGCATCCGCGCGCCAGCCGGGTTGACGAAGGTCGCCAGGCCGTCGCTGTCGATGGCGTAGATGCCATCGCCCACCGAGCTCAATAACAGTTGGTTGTCGCGTTCCGATTCCTGAAACAGATTGAGGATGTTGCGCCATTCGATCAGCCCGCCGCGCATGGTGCGCTCAGTGTAGGCCTGGTCTTGCTGGTACTTCTGCGCGCTGGCTTCGCGCAGGACCAGTATCAGCTGCGGGCTGCCTTTGATCAGCAGAACGGTGGCGGAAATTTCCAGCTCAATGCGCTCGCCGGTTTTGCAGTTGCAGCTTAAGTCATCGGTCCAGCCGCGGCCTTTGTCCATCACCGCTTGGGTGAAGACGATCAGGTCGGCCAATTGGTGGCCGAACAGCTTGCTCACCGGCAGTTCCAGCAATTCCTGACGCGGGTAGCCCAGCAGCTTGCAGGCGGCGATGTTGAGATCACCGAAGCGATCGGCGAACGGGTCGAGCAGGGTGATGGCCTCGGCGCAATGCTCGAACACCATGTGCCGCGACGAATAGGCCAGGTCCGCCCAGCCGATCAGAGAGTCTGGTTCGTTCATGATTACGAAATCTCGTGATTTGCCGCTACGAATATTCGTATTTCTACGGGAATGCGTGATTTCGCGAAAGCATCAGATGGGAGGGATAGTTGCGGATAAGATAGCGATCTTCTGTGAAATCAGCAGGTTATGTCTTGGTTGAAACGACTTTTTATTTTTGGCACGGCGTTCGCTCTAGTGCTTGTGTCTTCAGGTAACGAACCCGGACACCCAACAATACCCGCGCCAATGGAGCCAAGACATGCCTATCGTAGAAACCCCGCACTACCAGGACGGCGACTTTCTGGTCAATTACGAAGAGAAAGTCTTCGAAGACGTGAAAGCAGAACCCGGCGAAAAGGCCCTGATCACCTTCCACACCATTGCCTTCGAAGGGTCCATCGGCCTGGTCAACATGCTTCAGGCCAAACGTCTGCTGCGCAAGGGCTTCGAAACCAAAATCCTGCTCTACGGGCCGGGCGTGCAACTGGGCGTGCAGCGCGGTTTCCCGACCTTGGGCGCCGAGGCGTTTCCTGGTCATCTGGCGGTGAACAATCAGATCAAGGCGTTCATGGCTGAAGGCGGTGAGGTCTACGCCTGCCGCTTCGCCCTGCAAGCGCTGTACGGCCAGACCGAAAAAGCCCTGATCGAAGGCATCCGCCCGATCAACCCGCTGGACGTCATGGACCTGCGCCTGCTGATGCGCCGTGAGGGCGCGATGATCATTGATACCTGGACGGCGTAAGTCTCAACACGCAAATACCCTGTAGGAGCTGCCGAAGGCTGCGATAAGGCCAACAGGCCTTCATTGCGATGACTGGCCAATCGCAGCCTTCGGCAGCTCCTACAGGTTTTGTGCAAGCCGCGATATATTTCAGGACCGAACCATGACCACCATCCGCGCCGCCGCCGTTCAGTTCAGCCCCGTGCTGTATTCGCGCCAAGCCACTGTCGCCAAGCTGTGTCGCACCCTGCTGGACTTGGGCCGCGAGGGCGTGCAGTTCGCGGTCTTCCCGGAAACCGTGGTTCCGTATTACCCCTATTTCTCCTTCGTCCAGCCGCCATTCGCTATGGGCAAGGAACACCTCAAACTGCTGGAAGAATCAGTCACCGTGCCCTCCGACGTCACCCGGCAGATCGGCGAGGCCTGTCGTGAAGCGGGCATCGTCGCCTCCATCGGCGTCAACGAGCGCGAAGGCGGCACGATCTACAACGCACAACTGCTGTTCGACGCCGACGGCACGCTGATTCAGCACCGGCGCAAGATCACCCCGACCTATCACGAGCGCATGGTCTGGGGGCAGGGCGACGGTTCCGGTCTGCGCGCCGTGGACAGCGCCGTCGGCCGCATCGGCTCGCTCGCCTGCTGGGAGCATTACAACCCGCTGGCGCGCTACGCCTTGATGGCCGACGGCGAGCAAATCCACGTCGCCATGTTCCCCGGCTCCCTGGTGGGCGACATCTTCGCCGAGCAGATCGAAGTCACCATCCGCCATCACGCACTGGAGTCGGGCTGCTTCGTGGTCAATGCCACGGCCTGGCTCGATGCCGATCAGCAGGCACAGATCATGGCCGACACTGGTTGTGGGCTTGGGCCGATTTCCGGCGGCTGCTTCACCGCCATCGTCACGCCGGAAGGCCGTTTATTGGGCGAGCCGTTGCGCAGCGGTGAGGGCTCGGTGATCGCCGACCTTGATCTGAAACTCATCGACAAACGCAAACGCATGATGGATTCGGTCGGCCATTACAGCCGCCCGGAATTGCTCAGCCTGCTGATTGATCGCACACCCACCGCCCATGTCCACGAGCGCGCGCCGCAACTGAGCACGCCAGCCGTAAAAACCGAGGAGCTTGCCCATGCAGACCAATGAATTATTGGCCGAGCTGCAGTGCCATGGCGTGCGCTGGCCGGCTTCGCAAAACGGCCTGTCGCGCAAGGGCGGCGCCGGGCCTTCGGACCACAAGGCGCTGACCTTCGGCAGCCGGACCATGATGGTGCCGATCCTCAATCAAGCGTCTCAAAACTCGCCGTACCTGGCCGAGCCCAGCGCGGACGGCAGCCAGGCGTTGATCTTTCGCGAGGGCCTGCAGGTCGGCCAGGTGCAAATGCCCGGTGTGCCGAACTTCTATGGCTTGAGCACCGCTGAAGGCATCCCGTACTGGAAAATCGCCACGCTGCACAGCAAGGACGTGCTCGCCACCACCGTGTTGCAGCACTGCATCCGCTTCAATGACCGGGCGACCTCCTGCCAGTTTTGCGCCATCGGCCAATCCTTGGCAGCGGGCAAAACCATCGCCCGCAAACGCCCGCAGCAACTGGCGGAAGTGGCGAAAGCAGCGGTGGAACTGGATGGCGTCAAGCACATGGTGATGACCACCGGCACCCCGCAGACACCGGATCGGGGCGCGGCGATTTTATGTGAATCCGCCGCCGCCGTGACGGCTGCCGTAGCGCTGCCGATTCAGGCGCAATGCGAGCCACCGGACGATGACATCTGGTTTCAGCGGCTGGCCGACAGCGGTGTGGTATCGCTGGGCATGCACCTGGAAGCAGTCACCGAGCAAGTGCGTCAACGGATCATGCCGGGCAAGGCCGAGGTGCCGCTGAGCCGGTATTTCGAAGCGTTTGAAGCGGCGGTGAAGGTCTTCGGTCGCGGTCAGGTCAGCACCTACATCCTGGCCGGTCTTGGTGACAGCGAAACCGCGATCACCGACATGAGCGAACGTTTGAGCGCCATGGGCGTTTACCCGTTCGTTGTGCCGTTCGTGCCCATCGACGGCACGCCGCTGGCCCATCACCCCAAACCCGACAGCGCGATGATGGCCCGACTGTATCCGCAGATCGGCGCCAGCTTACGGCGCCACGGTTTGCATTCCGATCAGATCAACGCCGGCTGCGCCAAATGCGGCGCGTGCTCGGCGCTGAAGAATCACGAGTAAGCCTTCAACTTTCGGGAGACGGATCATGCAGAACCTGGCCTACGCACTGGTCGACAGCACGTTTGAACCGTTTCGCGCAGGCGAGTTGGTCGTCAAGCCCGCCAGCGAGCACTGGGAGAAGCAGGCGTATTTTGCTTTGCGCCGCTCGGTGTTTTCCGATGAGCAGCAGCTGCTGGCCCAAGACAAGGACAGCCATGACTTTCAGGCCATCGCCATTGTTGCGTTGGCCGGCAGTTGTGGCATGGCCGATCAGGTGGTCGGCGCGGTGCGCATCTATCAGCCGGAGCCGGGCGTGTGGTTTGGCGGGCGCTTGTGTGTGGCGCCTGCTTATCGGCGGCACAGCATGATCGGCAAGGCGCTGGTTAACGAGGCCGTGTCCCGCGCCAAAGAGCTGGGCTGCGAGACCTTTCGTGCCACGGTTCAGGCGAACAACGAAGCGTATTTCCACGTCCTGCACTGGCAAACGCTGGGGCACATGGTGTTGCTCGATCAGCCCCACTGCCTGATGCAGGCCGATCTGCCGAGCTACCCGTTGATGCCGCGCCAGGTTTCGCTGCGCTCGTTGAAGGTCACACGTCATGACTGACTCAATGGATTTGAGCGCGCTGCTGGACACCTTGCGCAACACCCCGGCGATGCGCTCCAAGCAAGCGATTCAGCAACCGGCGCGCGCCATTGGCCCGGTCAAAACTGCGCTGAGCCGCGCCCAGTTGTACGCGCTGCCTGGCGATGACACGGCCGCCATCGCTTGCGGCGAGCAGTTTCAATTGCTGGCCATTGAGGGCATGTTGCCGGGTTTCGTCAAGGCGGCGCCGTGGTTTGCCGGGTGGTCGGCGGTGATGGCCAACGTCAGCGACATCACGGCCATGGGCGGTCGGGCGGCGGCGGTCGTCAACGCCTACTGGCACCACGACGATGCCGCCGCGCAAGAAATCCTTGCCGGGATTCGTGCCGCCTGTGACGCCTACGGTCTGCTGCTGGCGGGTGGTCACACCAGCCTCGCCGAAGGCAATCCAACCGCGCTGGCAGTGGCGATCACGGGCATTGCCAGCAAGTTGCTGTCGACGCTGCATGTGGCGCCCGGTCAGGTGATCGCCATGGCGGTCGACCTAGAAGGTGACTGGCACGCCGACAGCACTTATTGGAAGGCTTTCGAAGGCGTGCCCGCCGAGCGCCTGCGCAGCAAGCTCGAAGTGCTGCCGCGTCTGGCCGAAGCCGAGCTTTTGCGTGCAGCCAAGGACATCAGCAACGCCGGGGTGTTGGGCAGCTTGTTGATGCTGCTGGAAACCACCGGTTGTGGCGCCGACATCGACCTGACTCAGCTGCCATGCCCCTCCGATGCCGAGCTCGAACGCTGGCTGCAAGTGTTCCCCAGTTACGGCTTTCTCATGACCCTGAACGAAGCTGACTGGCCCAACGTGCAGGCTGCGTTTGCCTTCGAAGGCCTGCGCTGCGAGCGCATCGGGCAGGTCAATGACAGCGGTGCGTTGCGGGTGCATGCCGGCGCCCAAAATGAAACGTTCTGGGACCTGGGCGAGCAGCTGTTCACCGGTTTCAGTTATCCCGATCTCGATCTTTCCCCTTTGTTTGCAAAGAAGGAGCACTGACATGCCCGCCGTCAATTTCAAAATCCGCTGGCCCAACGGCAAAGAGGCCGCCGGGTATTCACCCTCCACCGTGATCTACGAGCACTTGCAGGAAGGCGCGAGCTACTCGCTGGCGGATTTTCTTGCGCGCATCGAAGGCGGCTTGAACAACGCCTCAGAGCGAGTCAAGCAGGTGAAGGGTTTCTATTGCAGCTCGGCGATGGACACCCTGAGTTCGCTCAAAGGCCAGGCCCATTACCAGGAAGATGGCGCGGTGGAAGTCATCAGCATGCGCACCGAAGGTGGTGGGCGCGTGCCGGGGGCGGGGTGGAGTTCGTTTTGAGCTGAGATTTGCGTCGCCTGATCTGACCTCTTCGCGGACAGGTCCGCTCCCACATGGGATTTCCATCGTCCCTCAAACCGTGGGAGCGGACCTGTCCGCGAAGGGGCCAGCATCGGCAACATCTTTTTTTGAATATCAACGCATTTGAACTGATACCGAATCGCCCGGAGAACCCCATGCCCAGCCCCATCACCACCCTCAAACCCCAACACCACAACGTCATCATCGTCGGCGGCGGGCAGGCCGGGTTGTCTGCCAGTTACCACCTGCAACAGCACGGCATCGAGCATCTGCTGCTGGAAAAACATAGCCTGACCCACACCTGGCGCCACCAGCGCTGGGATGCGTTCAGCCTGGTGACGCCGAACTGGCAGTGCGCGCTGCCGGGCTATCGCTACAGCGAAGAACACGGCGGCACCGACCCCCACGGCTTCATGAAGAAAGACGAAATCAACGCTTATCTTTCGGGCTTCGTCAAAACAGTCAACGCCCCGGTGCGCGAAGGGGTAGCGGTCAAGCGCGTGGTGCCCCGCGACGCCGGTGGTTTTGAGGTGCACACCTCTCAGGGAGAGTTCACCGCCGACCAAGTGATCTGCGCATCCGGTGGTTATCACACGCCGATCATTCCACGTCTGGCTGAACGCTTGCCGGCGGGCATCACCCAGATTCACTCTGAGCAATACCGCAATCCGCAGTCGCTGCCAGGAGGCAACGTGCTGGTGGTCGGCTCCGGGCAGTCCGGCGCGCAGATCGCCGAAGACTTGCACTTGGCCGGGCGCAAGGTCTACCTGGCTGTGGGCGATGCACCCCGTTGCGCACGTTTTTATCGCGGCAAGGACGTGGTTGAGTGGCTGGCGCACATGGGCTATTACGACATCGGCGTCGACACCCATCCGCTGCGCGAAGGCGTGCGCGACAACACCAACCATTACGTCACCGGCCGCGACGGTGGGCGCGACATCGACCTGCGCAAGTTCGCGTCTGAGGGCATGGAGCTGTTCGGTCGGCTGGAAGGTTTGAGCGGCAGCGTTTTGCAGTTCAGCGATAACCTGAGCGCCAGTCTGGACAGTGCCGATGCGGTCTATAACCGGATCAATGCCTCCATCGACAAATACATTGCCGAGCAGGGCATCGATGCGCCCGCCGGGACGCGTTATGAACCGCTGTGGACGCCGCCGCACGAGCGCGCAGAACTGGATCTGGCAGAGCAGGGCATCACCAGCATTATCTGGTGCATCGGCTTTACCCCGGACTTCACTTGGGTGGAGGCGCCGGTTTTCAACGGCCGAGGGCATCCGGGGCATCAGCGTGGGGTCACGGCGCAGGAAGGCCTGTATTTTTTGGGCTTGCCGTGGCTGTACACCTGGGGTTCGGGCAGATTTTCCGGCGTGGCGCGGGATGCGGAATATGTGGTGGGGCATATTGCAGGGTTGGCGCAGCGGCATAAAAGGCGCATCTCGTCCAGCAATCCGGTGTGCTGAAGTCTGCGGAGCGGCGATTGCGGCAACGCTTGGCATCAAGTTCGATACGTGTATATTGAATGCAAAATACAAAAACCGCAGGCATCGATATGACAAACACTCTTGATCGAACCGTAGCAGTTCCGTTTACAGGCCCCACCTTGTTGGGTACACCACTTCTGAACAAAGGCACCGCGTTCAGCCCGCAGGAGCGCGACGCCCTGCATCTGCAAGGACTTCTTCCGCAGCAAGTCGAAACCATCGAACAGCAGGCGCAACGCGCCTATCACCAGTATCAGGCGTGTACCGGGGATCTGGAAAAGCATGTGCTGTTGCGCTCGATCCAGGACTTCAACGAAACCTTGTTCTATCGACTGGTCGACGACCATATCGACGAAATGCTGCCGATTATCTACACCCCCACCGTTGGCAAAGCCTGTCAGGAATTCTCGCGGATTTATCGCAGCCATCGGGGCGTGTTCATCAACATTGCCGACAGTGGCCGTCTCGATGAGATCCTCAATAACGTCACCAAAGACCATGTGAAGGTCATCGTGGTCAGCGATTGTGAGCGCATTCTCGGGCTGGGGGATCAGGGTGTCGGTGGCATGGGCATTCCCATTGGTAAATTGTCGTTGTACACCGCGTGCGGAGGCATCAGCCCGGCGTACACGCTTCCGGTTGTGCTGGATGTGGGGACTGACAACCCCAAGTTACTGGCAGACCCGTTGTACTTCGGCCGGCGCGAGAAACGCATTCGCGGTGCCGAATATGATGCGTTCCTGCAAGCGTTCGTCGAAGGCATTCAGCGGCGCTGGCCTGACGCTATTTTGCAGTTCGAAGATTTCGCCCTGACCAATGCCATGCCGCTGCTGGCCCGCTACCGGGATCAGCTTTGCTGCTTCAACGACGATATCCAGGGCACGGCTGCCGTCACTGTCGGCACCCTGTTGGCCGCGTGCAAGGTCAAGGGTCAGCGTCTGTCCGATCAAACTGTTGCGTTTGTCGGTGCAGGTTCTGCGGGCTGTGGCATCGCCGAGCAGATCATCGCCGCCATGCAACTGGAAGGCTTGACGCCGGAAAAGGCTCGCAGCCAGGTCTATCTGCTCAACAGCAAGGGCTTGTTGACCGACCGGCAGCCCGATCTTTATGACTTTCAGCAACGTCTGGCCCACTCCAGCGATGCACTTGAGCACTGGACGTTCAGCGGGCAATGGCCGTCGCTGCAAGACGTCGTGAGCAACGCCAAACCGACGGTGCTGATCGGGGTTTCAGGCAAGGCCGATCTGTTTACGCAGGAGGTGATTCAGACAATGTATGCCCATTGTCCGAAGCCGATCATCATGCCGCTGTCCAACCCCACTTCGCAGATCGAAGCGCATCCTAAAGACATTCTCCAGTGGACCGAAGGGCAGGCACTCGTCGCCACGGGCAGCCCGTTTTTGCCCATTGAGATGGATGGCAAAACCTTTCCCATCGCGCAGTGCAATAACTCCTATATCTTCCCGGGGATCGGGCTGGGGGCCATTGCCAGCAAGGCTACGCGGATCACCGACGGTATGCTGATGGCCTCGGCTCAAGCGCTTGCCGAAAGTGCCGGAGCAGGGCAGATGCTGCCGCCACTGAGGGATGTCCAAGCGGTGAGCAAACGCATCGCACTGGCTGTCGGTCAGGCGGCTCAGCGCGACGGTGTCGCCCCTCCGTTAACGGACGAGGCGCTGCAAACGTCCATTGAGGCGCATTTCTGGAAGCCGGTCTATCGGCACTACGCGCGCCGACCCGAGTAAGCAAAGACGCAAAAAAATCCCGCCAGCCTGGCGGGATTTTTTTATCTAACGTCTGCAAAGCGGGCAGCGTTACTTGCTGATGATGGTTGAGACGTGGGGATCGGTTGCCGGTCCTACGGTTGGTTTCACCTGCTCGAATTTGTTCTGGGGTTTCATGCGGAACGACAGAATTACCCCGATCGCCAGCAGCACGATGCTCACCAGAAATGGTAGCTGCCAGTTGCCGAACTTATCGATCAACAGGCCTGCCGCTACCGGACTGACGATGGCAGCCATCGCTGATCCGGTGTTCATCATCCCGCTCGCGGTGCCACAGTGGTCAGGCGCGATATCCATCGGGATCGCCCACATCGGCCCAATCGTCATCTCCGAAAAGAAGAAACCGATTGCCAGACACGCCAGTGACACGTGCAGGTTGGTGGTGAACATCAGAGGCAACAGTGCGAGCAGTGTCAGAGACAAGCAGATCGCGACCATGAGGCTTCGCGCTTTATTGAGGTTCTTGGTGCGCGCATAAATACGATCACTGACAATGCCGCCCAAGGTATCCCCGACGACACCGCCGAAAAACACCGTCGATGAAAAGATCGCGGTGTTCTTGAGGTCCAGGCCCATGTTCATGAAGTACATCGGCACCCAACTGAGCAACAACCAGAGCGTCCAGCCGTAGCAGAAGTAGACAATCGTGACCGGCGCCATGCGCTTGAACAGTCGCCCCCAGGCCAGAGGCACGTTGCTTTTCACTTTGGTCGCAGGCAGCACGTCCAGTTCTTGTTGGGAAATACGGGGGTGGTCCTTGGGCAGTTCGGTGAAGACCAGCGCCCAGAGGCAGACCCAGACAAAACTGATCCCGGCACAGACATAGAACGATTCTCGCCAGCCGTACGTTGCCATCACTGCGATCATTGCCGCTGGCGCCAAGGCATTACCCAAACGGGCGAAGGCGTGGGTGATGCCTTGTGCGAAGCCTCTTTTTTCTTTGGGAACCCAGCGCGCCATGGCGGCTGTGGCGGCGGGGAACGTGGCACCTTCGCCAAGCCCCAGAAGCACGCGCGCCACGATCAGTGAAACGAAACCACCGGCAAGGCCCGTCAATACAGTAGCGCTGGCCCAGATCAGTCCGCACACCACCAGTGTGCGCTTGGCACCGAAGCGGTCGCTGACCCAGCCGCCGATGATTTGAAAGATGAGGTAGGGGTAGGCAAAAGCAGAGAAGACGATGCCGATCTCTGTTTTGGTCAGATTGAATTCCTTACCAAAACCGACCGCTGCGGTACTGACGTTGACGCGGTCCAGGTAAGTAATGAAGTACATGGCGCACAGCATGAATAGCACCACCGTGGTGGGGCGCAGACGTAAAAACTTCATGTTCTATCTCCAGTTTCTTATTGTTCACGCTGACAAACGCGTTGATTCGGGATAGTTGAGTCGTAACGGGGGAGTTGCTGCTCTGGGCGCAACTCCCTATTGGATCACTCGCGTCGCAGCGGTACCGATTGCCCTCCCAGGTAATCCATGGCGGCCAGCACACCGCTCGATTGCAGTTTCACGCCGGCCATTTGCAAGCCCATCTCGCAACCGGTGAGCGTGGCCATCAACATCAGATCGTTGCAGTCACCCAAATGACCGATGCGGAACATACGGCCTTTCATTTTGCCTAGCCCGGTCCCCAGGGACATGTCAAAGCGCTCGTAAATGATCTTGCGCACGGCGTCGGCGTCGATGCCCTCAGGCGTCATTACACCGGTCAGTACCGGGCTGTAGACCGCAGGGTCGGCGCACTGGATTTCCAGTCCCCAGGCGGTCACGGCAGTGCGGCAGGCTTGCGCCAGACGGTTATGGCGGATGAACACGTTCTCCAGTCCTTCGCCAAGGATCATGTCCAGCGCTTCTGACAGCCCGTAAAGCAGATTGGTGTTGGGGGTATACGGCCAGTAGCCGGTCTTGTTCATCTCAATGATTTCGTCCCAGGCCCAGAAACTGCGGGGCAGCCCGGCCGATTTGCTGGCCTCGATGGCTTTAGGCGAGAGGGCATTGAAACTGATGCCCGGGGGGAGCATGAGGCCTTTTTGCGAGCCTGAGACGGTGACATCCACGCCCCATTCATCATGGCGGTAATCGGCCGATGCCAGACCGGAAATGGTATCCACCAGCAGCAGTGCAGGGTGGCTGGCGGCATCGATTGCCTGGCGCACCGCCGCAATATCGGAGGTCACGCCGGTGCTGGTCTCGTTGTGCACAACGCACACCGCTTTGATGCGTTGATCACGATCGGCGCGCAGATGCTCCTCGATCATCCGTGCATCGACACCACCACGCCAACCTTCTATGCCTGGCCGGCCAATGAACTGCGGTTTGAGCCCCAAGCTCAGCGCCATTTTCTGCCAGAGCGTGGCGAAGTGGCCGGTTTCGAACATCAGCACTTCATCACCCGAACTCAGGGTGTTGCACAGCGCGGCCTCCCAGGCTCCGGTGCCCGAAGCAGGGTAGATGACCACCGGATGCTGCGTCTTGAAGATCTGTTTGATGCCTTCCAGGACCTTGAGCCCCAACTCGCCGAACTCCGGGCCTCGGTGATCGATGGTGGGGTAGCTCATGGCGCGCAGGATGCGATCGGGGACAGGGCTGGGACCAGGAATTTGCAAAAAGTGACGGCCGGCAGGGTGGAAGTCGAGCTTTAGCATGGGTGGCTCCTTGTTGTTGTATTTTGCATTCAAAATACGTTAGCACGTCGCTTGGGTGTGTCAAACGTCGTAATTGCGCTAACATTCTTCAATGTGTGAGCCGCTTTAGAATAAGGCGTGACCTTTGATGAGGGTTTTGAATGCAAAATTTTGAAGAGCTGGAAGAGCAAGAGTCCCCACGGTTGATGCCCAAGGTCGAGCGTCAACGTCTGCATGACACCGTGGTTGAGCACCTGCGCAGCTTTATTACCGAAGGGGTTCTGGGCCCCGGCACAAAACTCAACGAACGCGAATTGTGTGAAACCCTCGGCATCTCCCGCACGCCACTGCGAGAAGCACTGAAGGTCCTGGCCGTGGAGGGCTTGATTGAGATCAACCCCAATCGCGGTGCGAGTGTCGCGCGCATGTCTGAGCTGGAAATCCGCGAAACCTTTGAGCTGATGAGCGGCATCGAAGCTTTCGCTGGAGAGTTGGCCTGCGAACGGATCACAGCTCAGGAACTGGAAGACATCAAGGCACTGCATTACGCCATGGTGGTCAGCAAAAACCAGAACGACCTGGCTGGTTACTACCAGCGTAACCGCGCTATCCACGACCTCATAAACCTGGCGGCCCGAAATTCGGCGTTACGTCAGGTCTACCTGTCATTGAATCGCCGCATCCAGGCGCTGCGTTACCTGTCCAACCAGCAGGCGCCCAAATGGGAGCGGGCTTTGCACGATCACGAAGAAATGATTGAAGCGTTGCAGGCGCGAGACGGCAAACGCATGAGCAGCATTCTTCGGCACCATCTTCTGGAGAAACGTGACGCAATCATGTTGATGGTCCGCGATCACGCCGAGCACCCCAAGTCTATCCGTCGCTAGGTAGGGCAGAGGCCAGAGGCCAGACGGATGACCCTTGACGGTTACTTGTAACGAGATAATACTTCGCTGAGATTCATATAGATGACTACATAAATACAACAGCGAAGCACTCGAACATGAACCGACTCTCCAGCGACGTCCGTCTCCCGCTTTATCAACGCCTGCGCGATCAGCTTGCTGAGCAGATCGCCAACAATCGCTGGCGTCCGGGGGAAGCGATTCCCACCGAAGCTGCACTTTCCAGCGAGTACTGCCTGTCCACCGGCACGGTGCGAAAGGCCATCGACATGCTTGTCGCCGAAAACATCCTTGAGCGCCAGCAGGGGCGGGGCACGTTCATTCGTCGTCCGCAGTTTCAGTCTTCGTTGTTCCGCTTCTTCCGTTTCCAGACCGCCTCCGGCGAGCGCCAGGTCCCGCAAAGCCGCATCCTGTCCATTGAACCAGTCAGTGCGCCGTCCGCCGTGGCTCAGGCGTTGGGGCTGCCGCTGGACGCGCCGGTGATTCGCATGATTCGCCTGAGATTGCTCGATGCCCAGCCGGTGCTGGCCGAGGAAATCTGGTTGCCTCAGGTTCAATTCCAGACGCTGCTCGAAATCGACCTGACCCGTGAGGGGCCGCTGTTGTATCCGATCTACGAGCAGTTCTGCGGCCAGGTCGTGGCCTACGCCGAAGAAACCCTGACCGCCGAAGCCATCAGCGAAGTTCATGCCCGATTGCTGCAAGTGCCGGTGAACAGCCCCGTGGTGGTGATCGAGCGTCTGGCACGCAACTACGCCGGGCAACCGCTGGAATGGCGCCGCTCGCGCGGGCATGCCGAGCATTTCCGTTACAGCGTGGACATTCGCTAACGACACGATCCCCTGTAGGAGCCAACTTGTTGGCGAGGCGTCTTGGAGCCTACATCGGGACGGACGCCTCGCGAACAAGTTCTCTCCTACAGAACAGCGGTGCGCCAAAACAACTGCCATACGCACACTCATAAGGACAAAAAACCATGTTCAGCTGGTATCGCCAAGTCACCCCGCGTGAGCGCAAAACGTTTTGGGCCTGCTTCGGCGGCTGGTCGCTCGACGCACTGGAAGTACAAATGTTCGGCCTGGCGATCCCGGCGCTGATCGCAGCGTTTGCCCTGAGCAAGGGCGATGCCGGTCTGATCAGCGGCGTGACCCTGGTGACCTCGGCCATCGGTGGCTGGGTCGGCGGCACGCTGTCGGATCGCTACGGCCGCGTCCGTACGCTGCAATGGATGATCCTCTGGTTCTCGGTCTTCACCTTCCTCTCGGCCTTCGTCACCGGCTTTCACCAGTTGCTGATCGTCAAGGCCCTGCAAGGCTTCGGCATCGGCGGTGAGTGGGCGGCGGGCGCGGTGCTGATGGCCGAAACCATCAACCCGCAATATCGCGGCAAAGTCATGGGCACCGTGCAAAGCGCATGGGCCGTGGGCTGGGGTTTGGCGGTCGGCGTGTTCACGTTGATCTACACCTTCGTCCCGGCGGAAATTGCCTGGCGCGTGATGTTTCTGGTGGGCTTGCTGCCGTCGTTCCTGATCATCTGGGTTCGCCGCAACGTCGAAGAGCCCGACAGCTTTCAGAAACTGCAGAAAGAAAACGCCATTCCGCAAAGCTTCTTCAAATCCCTGGCCGGTATTTTCCGCCCCGAACTGATCCGCGTGACCCTGCTTGGCGGTCTTCTGGGCCTCGGCGCCCACGGTGGTTACCACGCGGTGATGACCTGGCTGCCGACGTTCCTGAAAACCGAACGCAACCTGTCGGTGCTCAACTCCGGCGGCTATCTGGCGGTGATCATTTTCGCCTTCTGGTGCGGTTGCGTGGCCAGCGGTTTCTTGATCGACCGTATCGGTCGGCGCATGAACATCGTGGTGTTTGCTTTGGCGTGCGTCGTCACCGTGCAGTGCTACGTGTTCCTGCCGCTGACCAACACGCAAATGCTGTTTCTCGGCTTCCCGCTGGGCTTTTTCGCGGCAGGTATTCCGGCCAGCCTCGGGGCGCTGTTCAACGAGCTGTACCCGGCTGACGTTCGCGGGGCAGGGGTGGGCTTTTGCTACAACTTCGGCCGCGTGTTGTCGTCGGTGTTTCCGTTTCTGGTCGGTCACATGAGCGAGTCGATGTCGCTGGGTTCAGCCATCGGTATCGACGCCGGCATTGCCTATGGCGTGGCGGTGATTGCCGCGCTGTGCCTGCCGGAAACCCGTGGCCGTAGCCTTGAAGCGACGTCTGCGGCCGCTCAGGGTTCTGCCAACGGCGAAACCGCCCGCGCCTGATTTTTTACCTGCGCGGTGCGTTCCTTGCCCAATGGCACGCACCGCGATTCCCTCCATAGATGAGAGCCATGTCTGATACCTGTTCCCAACCGATTCTCGGCATCGATGCCCATGCCCACGTGTTCAGCAGGGAGCTGGATCTCACCACCGCACGACGTTACACACCGGACTACGACGCGACGCTTTCGATGTACCTGGACAACCTGCACGAGCACGGTTTGAGTCATGGCGTGTTAGTGCAGCCAAGCTTTCTCGGTACCGACAACAGCTACCTGCTGGCGGCGCTGCAACAAGCGCCCGAGCAGTTGCGCGGGGTTGTGGTGGTGGAGCGCGACATCAGTCGCGAGCACTTGAACGAGATGGATCGCTGCGGCGTAGTCGGTGTGCGTTTAAACCTGATGGGCAAGGCGCTGCCTGACTTCTCCGAGCCTGCGTGGCGCAGCTTGTTTGCGCACCTCGTCGAGCTGGATTGGCACGTTGAGCTGCACCGCCAGGTGGAGGATTTGCCAGCGTTGATTCGCGGGCTGATGCCGTTCGGGATCAAGATCGTGGTCGATCATTTCGGTCGTCCGGATGCGCGTCTGGGGATCGATCAACGGGGGTTTCCAGAACTTCTGGAGCTGGGTCAGAGCGGACAAGTGTGGATGAAGGTGTCTGGCATTTATCGCCTGGGCGGCAGCGAGCAGCAGAACCTGGATTTCGCCCGTGAGGCTCTGCCGCTGCTGGAGCAGAGCTTCGGCCTGCGCCGGCTGGTGTGGGGCAGCGACTGGCCGCACACGCAGCATGAAAGCAACATCAATTACGCAAGCGTCGTGCAGCAATTGCAGGCGTTAGGCTGCTCGGCGCAGCTGGTGCGCTCGCTGCTGATCGAAGCGCCGCAGGCGTTGTTTGATTTCGCGGTGGTTGAGGTTTGAAGTGTTCTGCAGCTTGGCGCTGAACCCGTGGGAGCGGACTTGTGCCTTCCTCAGATTTCAGCCCCGGCGCAGATCCCTTGTGGAAGCGGACCTGCCCGCGAAAGCATTGGCTCAGCCCATGAAGGTGAATCGGCTGTACATAAGTCTTCGCGGACAGATCCGCTCCCACGGGATTTTGCGCGTTGCTCAAGATTCAGCCCCGGCGCAGATTCAGTGTGGGAGCGGACCTGTCCGCGAATGCATTGGCTCAGCCCATGAAGGTGAATCGGCTGTACATAAGTCTTCGCGGACAGGCCCGCTCCCACAGGATTTGCGGGTTCAGCCACGCCGCAGATTCATTGCGGGAGGGAGCTTGCTCGCGAATGCAGGCGAATGACCGACAGATAGATGTCGGATGTACCGAAGCCTCGCGAGCAAGCTCCTTCCCACAGTGCTAGCTGCTTTTCCACCCACCTCCCAACGCTACCATCAGTCCGACGCTGGCCTGCACCCGGCTGGTGTCCAGCACCTGCAATCTGCGCTGGGCCTGCAACGCCGTGGTCTGCGCTGTAACCACATCCAGATAATCCGTCGCGCCAGCCTCGTAACTGCTCATCGCCATTTTTTCAGCGCTGTTGGCCGCATCTACTGCCGCCTGTTGGTCCGCCGATTCCAGCTGCAAATCTCGCAGTTGCCCCAGGTTATCTTCCACCTCACGCACCGCCTTCAAGACCTGACTGTGGTACTGCGCCGCCGCTTCCTCAAATTCGGCTTTGGCCTGGCGTTCGTTGGCGCTGCGCCGTCCGCCGTCGAAGATCGGCAGGTTCACCAACGGCCCAAGCGCCCAATACCGATTGGCCGCCGCCAGCAGATTCCCGCTGCCACCGGTCATGCCGCCGAACATCCCGGTCAGGCTGAAATCTGGGTACCACGCCGCTTTCGCTACGCCGATGTTGGCGTTTGCCGCAAATACCCGGCGCTCGGCCGCCGCGATGTCGGGCCGTTGTTGCAACAGACTGCCCGGTAACGCCTGGGGTATGCCTGGCAACGGGATCGGCTGTGGGTCGGCGGCCAACGCGAAATCACTCGGCAGCTTGCCGACAAGTTCAGCGATGGCGTGTTCGGTTAGGTTGCGTTGCGCACGCACATCATCAAGCTGCGCCTGGGCTTCGGCCAGTTGGCTTTGCGCGCGGGTCAGGTCCAGTTCCGACGCGATCTTGCCTTCATAGCGGTCTCGGGTCAGTTGCAAGGCCTGGGTGTAATCATCCAACGAAGTCTTGAGAATCTGGCTCTGCGCATCCAGCCCGCGGGCCTGCACATACAGCGTTGCCAGTTGCCGCTGCAGGCTCAGCCGCGCCACGGCCAGATCGTCCGCCGAGGCTTGCGCTTGCGCATCGCCTGACGCCACTTGATTGCGGATCTTGCCCCACAGGTCGAGATCGAAACTCAGACTCAGGCCAACAGTGTCGCTGTTGTAGACCGAAGGCTGAGTGTCGCCGCGCAGCGGCCTGCGGTCCGACTGACGCTGACGCACCGGGCCGCCGCTGGCGTTGATCTGCGGGAATAATCCCGCGTGCAGCTGACTGGCGAAGGCCTGCGCCCCATCGAAATGCGCGAGCGCGGCGGCCAGGTCCGGGTTGGCGTTCAGCAGTTGCTGTTGCAGGTCATCCAGTTGGCGATCACCGAGCAACGTCCACCACCGGGCCTGCAACTGATCGGCCGGTTGCGCCGGATGCCATTCACTCACCGGTTGTTCCTTGTAGTGCTCAGGTAGCGTCGTGACCGGCGTCTGATACGTCGGCGCCAGCGAACAGCCCTGCAACGTCATCGCGATCACCAGCGCCAAACCTTCAAGCCTTGGGCGCATGAGTACCTCCGGCGTCGGCCAGTTGCACCGGATCGTTTTCACGCAGAGCGTCGGGCGGGTTGTCGACAATGCGATCGGCAGGCTTCAAACCCTGATCGATCACCAGTCGGTCGCCCAGATCCATCGCGATGTGGATATCGCGCAAATGTACATGTCCAGCGCCGTCCAGGGTCGCGACCTGAGTGCCTTTGGCGCGGAAAATCAGCGCGCTGGCGGGGATGCTCACGGCACGGCTGTTGGCCGCGACCTTGAGCGTTGCTTCGGCGTAATCGCCAGGCATCAGCGCGCCGTCGGCGTTGTCCGCTTCGAATTGCGCGAGCAAGGTGCCGGAACGCGGATCGACCGCCGTGGAGTCGCCCAGCAATCTGGCGCTGAAGGTCTGGCCTGGATGTTCCGGCACCGTCAGTTGCACCTGCATGCCGGGGGTGATGACGCTGGCGTAGTTCTGTGGCACCGGCACATACAGGCGCAAACGATGGGTGTCGGCCATGTTGAACAGCGGCGCGGTGCCGCCGTCATCGGCTTTGATCAACTGACCGATGTCGGTGTTGCGCGCCGTGATGGTCCCGGCGAACGGCGCGCGAATGGTTTTGTACGCCTCCAGGTCCGACAGCCGTTGATAGTCCGCCGCAGCGGCCTGCATGTCCGCCTTGGCAGCCAGCGCGCCGGAGGCTTTTTCGTCCACTTCCTGCTGCGACACCGAATGCGTGGCCAGCAAATGCTGCCAGCGGCTGGCGGTGGTTTCGGCGATGCGTGCGGTGGCTTGCTCTTGCGCCAGGTGAGCGCGGGTCTGGGCCAGTTGCTGGTCGAGTTCCGGGCTGTCGATCTGCGCCAGAATCTGTCCGGCCTTGACCTGCGTACCGATGTCGGCACTCCAGCTTTTCAGGTAGCCGCTGACCCGCGCATTGATCGGCGCCTTGCTCCAGGCCTCCAGATGCGCGGGCAACTGCAGCGTATCGCCCGCTGCGTTTTGCGAGGGCTGGATCACGCTGACCACCGGCAGCGAGTGGCTTTGCGTCCAGGCATCGACCTCGTGTTCATTCCGGGTGCGGGCGGCCAGACCGTTGGCGACCAACAGCGCCGCCAAGGTCAAGCCGCCGACGCCGACCAGCATCAGGCGTTTGCGCGAAGGGGCGTTTTCAGACGACATGGGGTGTTTCTCCACTGTGAGCGCTTGGTTGAGCAATAGGTTTGGAATGGCGGTGCACCAGGCTGAACACCACCGGCACAAACAGCAGCGTGGCGGTGGTGGCGAGGATCAGGCCGCCGATCACGGCGCGTCCCAGCGGCGCGTTCTGTTCAGCGGAAAGCGCCAGCGGCAGCATGCCGAGAATCATCGCCAGCGCGGTCATGCACACCGGTCGAAAACGGGTGTAGCCGCCTTCCAGCGCCGCCAGCATCGCGTCGCCGTGTTCGGCCAGCCGTTCGCGGCAGAAACTCACCACCAGAATCGAGTTGGCGGTGGCCACGCCCATGCACAGGATCGCCCCGGTCAATGCCGGTACCGACAGCGAGGTGTTGCTCAAAAACAGCATCCAGACGATGCCGGCCAAGGCGGCGGGCAGGGCCGTGATGATCACGAACGGATCGATCCACGACTGGAAATTCACCACGATCAGCAGGTAGATCAGCACCACCGCGCCAATCAGCCCGAGGCTCAAACCGCTGAAGGCTTCGTTGAGCGCGTCGATTTGACCGTGCAACGTCACCGTCGCGCCTTTGGGTCGCAGGTGCGCGGTGTCGTCGATGACTTTTTGCACATCCTTGGCGACGCCGCCCAAGTCCCGGCCCTGCACGTTGGCGTACAGATCGAGGGTCGGCTGGATGTTGTAGTGCGTGACCACCGCCGGGCTTTCGACGCGCTTGATGGTCGCCAGCCCGCCGAGGATTTGCGACTGGCCGTTGCTGCCGGTAATCGGCAGCGCTTCAAGGGTCGGCAGGCTGTCGAGACGGTATTGCGGCGTGGCGGCGACCACCGAATACGACACACCGTTTTTCGGGTTCAGCCAATACGTCGGCGCCACTTGGGACGTACCGGCCAGTGAGGCGCCGAGGCTGGTGGTGACGTCGTGCTCGGTGATGCCCAGTTGCTTGGCGCGCAGGCGATCAACGTCCACTTGCAGCGACGGGTAACCGGTGGATTGCTGGATGCGCAAATCGGCGATGCCCGGCACGTGTTGCAGGCGCCGTTGCAGTTCCAGGGCGTAGGCGCGGTTGGCTTCGCCATTGGGGCCGGAGACTTTCAGGTCCAGCGGGGCGGGGGCGCCGAAGTTGAGGATCTGGCTGCTGATGTCGGCAGGCATGAAAGCAAAGTGGCTGCCGGGGAAGCTTTGCGGCAGGGCTTCGCGCAGGCGTTTGACGTAATCGGCAGTCGGCGCGTGCTCGGGTTTGAGCGCCACCTGAATGTCACCATCCTGCGGGCCAATCGTGCCGCTGCTGCTGTAGGCCATGTCGATGCCACTGAGCGGGATGCCGATGTTGTCGATCACCGTGTCCAGCTCGTCCGCCGGAATGATCTCGCGGATGCGCTGCTCGATGCGGTCGAACGCGGCGGCGCTTTCTTCAATGCGGGTGCCCAGCGGCAAGCGCACGTGCAGCGACAACGCGCCTGCGTCGGTGGCCGGGAAGAAGTCTTCCCCCAGGCTTGGCAGCAAGGCAAAGCTTGCCAGCACACAGGCGAGAAACCCCAGCAAAAAGCGTTTGCGGGCTTTCAACGCCAGGCCGAGCAAGCCGTAATAAACGTCTCGGACGGCAGAGAAGCCACGCTCGAAACCCTGCTGGAATTTCAACCCGGCCAGCAGCAGCGGGTTGCGCCGAGGCGCGTGTTGATCACCTTCGTGGTGGTTGATGAATTCATCTTCCGGGTGATGCCCCGGACCGCTTTCCAGCACATGGGGCTTGAGCAGGAACATCGCCAGGGTCGGCACCAGCGTGCGCGACAGCAGAAACGAGCTGGCCATGGCGAAAATCACCGCCAACGCCATGGGCCGGAACAGGTAGCCGGCGATGCCCTGGAGCATGAACATCGGCACGAACACGATGCAGATGCACAGCAGCGAAACGAACGCCGGGCCGACGATTTGCCGGGCGCCATCCAGGATCGCGTCCTTGACCGCCTTGCCTTGTTCCAGGTGCCAGTTGATGTTCTCAATGGTCACCGTGGCGTCGTCCACCAGAATCCCCACGGCCAGTGCCAGCCCGCCGAGGGTCATGACGTTGAGCGTCTGGCCGCTGACCGCCAGCAGCGCAATGGCTGACAACACGGCCAGAGGGATCGATGCGGCGATGATCAGCGTCGAGCGCCAACTGCCGAGGAACAGCAGGATCATCACGCTGGTCAGCAACGCGGCGATGATGCCTTCGCGAGCGACGCTGCCCACCGACTGTTTCACGAACACCGAGGCATCGCCCAGCAGTGACGTTTTGAGCGCAGGCGGCAGGGTTTCATTGATCAGCGGCAGCATGTTGCGGATGCCGTCGACGATAGACAGCGTCGAGATATTGCCGTTTTTAAGCGCCGGCATCAGCACCGCGCGATGGCCATCGACTCGCACGATATTGGTCTGCGGGGGCGAGCCGTCACGCACATGGGCCACCTGGCCGATGGTGATCAACGCTCCGTCGACAGTCTTGATCGGCAGGTCGTTCAGCTCATCGATGGCTTTGGGGCTGTTGTTGAGCAGCACGGTGTATTCGTCGCTGCCCATCTTCGCCGTGCCCACCGGGATGATCTGGTTACCGGCGGCCAGCGCATTGCCGACGTCCTGCGCCGACAGTCCTTTGGCGGCCAGCGCCTGTGGGTCAAGGTCGAGGGTGATCTGCCGTTGTTTGCCGCCCATGGGCGTTGGCATCGCCAGCCCCGGCACGGCGCTCAGCGGCAGACGAATGCTGTTCTGCACCAGATCGCGAATCTTCGCTTCGGACAGCGTCGGGCTGGAGAACGCCATTTGCAGGATTGGCACTGTCGAGGCGCTGTAATTGAGGATCAGCGGTGGGGTGATCCCCGCCGGCATCTGCTTGAGTACGGTTTGTGAGACCGCTGTCACCTGAGCGTTGGCGGTGCGGATATCGACGCCGGGCTGGAAGAAAATCTTGACGATGCCCATGCCCGGCAGCGATTGCGACTCGATGTGCTCGATGTCGTTGACCGTGGTGCTCAGCGAGCGTTCATAGGTGTAGATCACGCGTCCGGCCATGGCGTCAGGCGACAGACCGGCGTACTGCCAGACCACCGCGACCACCGGAATACCGATGTCGGGGAACACATCGGTCGGCGTTTTAAGCGCCGCCATCGGCCCGACGATGCAGATGAATATTGCCAACACGAGGAACGTGTAGGGCTTTAGCAATGCAGTCTTGACCAGCCCGAGCATGCCGGAACCTCCCATTTCGATTCACGGCAGTCTTGGCGCCGGGACCTAACAGGCAGCCGTCAGGCGAATGAACAAATAGTTAGCCCGGTGCACAAGGAGCTTTCATGGGGGATTCATTTGTTGTTCATCTGCGGCACGCGCAGCCTTGGCTCATCGAAATTCACCCTGCGCCACAGGGATTTTTCCATCTGCCGAGGTTTATGTCATGAACGCCAAATCGTTGCTGCTTGTGCCCATGTTGGGTCTGGTCGCCGTCCTGTCCGCCTGTGCAGGCCCCATGCCCAAAGCCGATCCGAGTGAAGCCTGGATCGGCCTGCAGGAAGAGCCTGCCGGTGTGCTGATGGCGGAGGACCTGGACGGCAAGCGACTCAATGACGGGCGCTATTTCGAAGTCAAACCCGGTGCCCACAAACTCGACTTGGACCTGATCGTCGAGGGCTACGGCGATGACGGTGAAATGAACTGCCAGACCGGCATCAAATTCGATCAGTTCAAGGCCGGCGAGCATTACAAGCTGGTCGAGTCCAGTCTGGGCGAGGAATACCGCGTCAAGCTCGAAGACTCCCACGGCAAACAGCTCGGCCACAGCAAAGACTTCACCTGCCTGCCAGGCTAAACAGAACGCTCCCTTCAACGGTCTTCGTTGAGCCCACGGTGAAAGCTGTGGGCTTTTTTTGTCTGCAAGCCGGATTCCTGCGCCCTCCGGGCAGAAGCGGATGGCGCGGTGCTCGATGATGATCGTTCCCACGCTCCGCGTGGTAACGCCGTTTTGACGCTCCGCGTCACTGGCGAACTGGACGCGGAGCGTTTGCCGATGCATTCCCACGCGGAGCGTGGGAACGATCAAAGCTGTGGCGGGATCGGGGCCGCTTCGCAGCCCATCGTCGGCAAGCCGGACGCCTACGCCCTCCGGGCAGAAGCGGACGGTGGCATTCACCCCAACGCCAACACCTGCCGGCACTCCAGCACCAGACTCGCGCCACCCGACGGGCTGGTGCCGATGTGCAGTTTGAAGCCGTGCAGGTTGACGATGGCGGCGACGATGGACAGACCCAGACCAAAGCCGCTCTGCTGATTGCCGCTGTCGCTGCGGTAGAAACGTTTGAACACGGCCTCGCGTTCGGCGGCAGGGATGCCGGGGCCGGTGTCCTGGACTTCGATGAAGGTGGCATCACCTTCGGCGCGGGCTATCAAAGTGACCACGCCGCCCGGTGGAGTAAATTTGATCGAGTTGCTTAGCAGGTTCGACAACGCTTCAAACAGCAGCGCCCGATCCCCCACCAGCGGCGGCAGGTGTTCGGCAATCTTCAGCTCCAGCGACACGCGACCTTCTTCGGCCAGCGGCAGGTAGAAATCATGCAGTTCCTGCAGCAATGGGCGCGGGTCCAGCCGATCAAAGGCCGAGCGACGTTGATGGTCTTCAAGCTCGGAAATCCGCAACAGCCCGCGAAACCGCGCCATCAGCGTATCGGCGTCGGCAATCACCTGGGCCATTTGCTCACCTTGGGGCGAGTCTTCCGGGGACTGCTGCTGAATCCGGTACAGCTGCGCGCGCAGACGAGTGAGCGGGGTGCGCAGGTCATGGGCAATGTTGTCGCATACGCCCTTGACCTCGTTCATCAACCGTTCGATGCGATCGAGCATGGCGTTGACGATGTCCGCCAGCATGTCCAACTCATCGCGGCGATCGGACACTGGCAGACGCCGCGCCAAATCCCCTGTGACGATGGCTTCGGCGCTGGCCTGGATCGCGCGAATACGTTGCAGTGGTCGCCGCCGCAGCAAATGCCAGCCGGCGATACCCGGCAGAATGGTCAGCGAAATGCCCCACAACAGCGCCCGCAGGATCAACGTGGTCACGGCAAACAGCGAACCGTTGTCGCGCACCAGCACCAGCCAGCGGTTGTCCAGCGTGTGAATGGCCACGGCGTCGCAACTGGCGCGAGGCAGGTTCGGATCATCGGAGTCGATGCAGGTGTCCAGTTCCTCGATCTGGCCATTGAGCGGCAAGCCGGCAGGAATGGCGTGGATTGGCCCGCTGATCGGTTTCAGGTCTTTGTCGAACAAGCCGTAGGCATCGACTGAGCGCATGTCGAACTTGTCGCTGGTGGCGAGGGCGTCGTCCAGTTGCGCGCCCTGAAAACGCGAGAATAACTGTTGGCGCTGCATCAGCGAGTGGCGGGCGAGGGTGTTCAGGTAACTGGTGACTTCCCAGTACAGCACCCCCATAAGGATGCTGCTCCAGGCCACGAACAAGAAACTGTAGAGCGCCAGCAATCTACTGCTGGAAGAACGCCAGCCCTTAGACGGGTTCGGCAATGACATATCCTGAGCCTCGAACGGTTCGAATCAGGGGCGTCAGGGTAGGGGGATCGATTTTCTTGCGCAAGCGACCGATGTGTACGTCGATGAGGTTGGTGCCGGGGTCGAAGTGATAACCCCAGACTTCCTCGAAAATCATCATGCGGGTGATGATCTGGCCATTGTTGCGCATCAGGAATTCGAGCAGTTTGTATTCAGTAGGCAACAGGTTCAGCGGCTGGCCTGCGCGACTGGCTTCACGAGAGATCAGGTTCAGCTCCAGATCTGCAACGCGCAGCATGGTTTCAGCCTGAGTGCTCGGATGGCTGCGGCGCAGCAGCACCTCGACCCGGGCGGCCATTTCGTCTGATGCAAAGGGTTTGGACAGATAGTCATCGCCACCTGCGCGCAAACCGCGAACACGTTCATCGACATCAGACAGGGCGCTGATCATCAGAATCGGCGTGGAAATCCCCAGCGCGCGCATGGTGGTGACAATCGCCAAACCATCCACTTCAGGGAGCATACGGTCCAGGGTAATCAGGTCGTAATCACCGCTGACGGCGCGTACCAAGCCTTCGCGGCCGTTGTCGACCCAGTCTACGTGGAGGCCGTGGCTGCTTAACTCAGCTACGATCTCCTTCGCGGTTACGGCATCGTCTTCGATCGTCAAAATTCGGGTCATTGGTTTGCCTGAAGCAATTGCGACTGGAAGCTGTAGTTTGCCTATAAATGCAGCAGATATTTCTGAATAAATATTTAGGAAAGGGGCTGGCGCGGTTATTTGGTCCCTGTAGGAGCCAACTTGTTGGCGAGAAATGGAGGCGGCGAATCAGGTCCGGCGCCTCGCGAATAAATTCGCTCCTACAGAAAGTCAGGCGTTACTTCTGGGGTAGACGTTCTTCCTGAGTCTGGTTTTTCTTGCTGGAGTTACCTTTCTCCTCTTTAGGCGTCCCGCTCTCACTCCTGATCTGCGCATGGCTGATCAGGGCAAAAATAAAGCTGCCACCAATGATGTTGCCCGCCAGCGTCGGGCCTGCAAACACCAGCCAGAAATCCTTCCACGGCAGTTCACCGGCAAACACCAGATACGAGACTTCCGCCGAGCCGACGACGATGTGAGTGAAATCCCCCAGCGCCATCAAGTAGGTAATCATCACGATGATCACCACCTTGGCGGCTTCCATCGAGGCGATCATCCAGACCATGGTGGCGATCATCCAGCCGGAAATAATACCCTTGGCGAACATGGTGCCGACGTCGTTTTCCATGATCTTGCGACCGATCTCAAGAAAAGCGTGGTCAGTCTTGGTGTCGAAAATCGGCAGGTGCAGCATCACGTACGCCACCAGCAAGGTGCCGCACAAATTGCCCACCAGCACCACGCCCCACAGGCGGAATAACCGGGCAATATTGCCAAGGGTAAATTTGCTCATGATCGGCAACACGGCCGTGATGGTGTTCTCGGTGAACAGTTGCTGACGCGCCAGAATCACCGCCAGAAAGCCCGCGCAATAGCCGAAACTGGCGATGGCCTTGAAACCTTCGCTGTCGGGCAGTCTTGAATTGAGCAACCCCATGGCCATCAGCGACAGGCCCATGGTCAGGCCGGCCGCCAGGGCTGACCACCACAGGGCGGTGACGCTGCGCTCAAGCTCATGATCACCCTGGGCGCGGATGGTTTCGTGCAGGACCGCCGCGCGGGGCGGCTGGTTTTCGTCGATGTCCTGTTCTTCCTTGGCGGTCAGCCCTGGGGTCTTGCCGTCTTCTTCTTCCTGATTTTGCATGGGTGTTCCTTGGGGCGATGATCTTGGGGAGACGGCATGGCGTATGAATGCTGCGCCGGACTGTTGCTTGAGACACAATCTGTCATCCGTCGTTCGCCCCTGAACGATGTCGTTTTGCCGCACCCTGGGAGAGTAAGTGTGACCCTTCAGATTCGAGATGCAATCCGCGCTGACGCCGAGGTAATTCTGGGCTTCATCACTGAGCTGGCGATTTATGAAAAAGCCGAACACGAGGTGCTGGCTGACGTCGCTGATATCCAGCGCAGCCTGTTCGACGACCCGGCGTCCCCGGCCAAAGCGCTGATCTGCCTGCTGGATGACGAGCCGATTGGTTTTTCCGTGTACTTTCTCAGCTATTCCACCTGGCTGGGCCGCAAGGGGCTGTATCTGGAAGATCTGTACGTGTCGCAACAGCATCGCGGTGTTGGCGGGGGCAAGGCGCTGCTGCGGCATCTGGCGAAGATGGCGGTCGACAGCGGCTGCGGGCGTTTTGAATGGAGCGTGCTGGACTGGAATCAGCCGGCGATTGATTTCTATAAATCGATTGGTGCCGAACCGCAGGATGAGTGGGTGCGGTATCGGATGGAGGCCGCGAACCTGACTGATTTCGCCTCAGGCAAACGCTGATCACTTTGCGAGCGAAACCCCTGTAGGAGCGAATTTATTCGCGAGCCGTCATCATGTGTACGCCTGTAAAACGTCTCGCCAACAAGTTGGCTCCTACAGAGAAGGGCTCAGCATATCCGGGCTCTGAATACGCCCAACCCCTGCCGCCAGCATCTCGCTCCACGCGTTGTCCAGCGATCCACCCAGATCTATCGCCCGACACGCATCCTCGATCACCCAGGTATTGAACCCCGCCGTCCGCGCATCCAGTGCTGACCAGGCGACGCAGAAATCCAGCGCCAGGCCGACCACGAACACGCTGTCGATCCCGCGCTCTTTCAAATACCCAGCAAGCCCTGTGTGGGTGGTACGGTCGCCTTCGATAAACGCCGAATAGCTGTCGATCCCGAGATTGCAGCCCTTGCGCAGGACCAGTTGCGCATGTGGCAGGTGCAGGTCCGCGTGCAGATCGGCGCCGTGGGTGGCTTGAACACAATGGTCCGGCCACAAGGTCTGCGGGCCGTAGGGCAGGGTGATGCTGTCGAACGGTGCATGTCCGGCGTGAGTCGAGGCGAAAGAAATATGGCCCGCCGGGTGCCAGTCCTGCGTGATGACCACGTTGCGAAATTGCGCGCCCAGGCGATTGATCAACGGCACCACGGCGTCGCCATCGGCCACCGCCAGCGCACCACCGGGCAGGAAGTCGTATTGCATGTCGATGACCAGCAAGGCGCAGCGCGGGGCGGAGGGCGAAGGTGGGGGGGTTGAGGTCATCAGCTAAAGTCCTTGATGAAAATTCTTTATGTCGACGCGGCCCTCGTGGGAGCGGACCTGTCCGCGAAGACTTACGTACATTCGATACATTTTTGGCGTCTGTAGCATTGCATTCGCGGACAGGTCCGCTCCCACAGTTGGTCGCCGTAGTCAGCCAAACAACCGAATCGGCGTTCCCGCGTGCCACGCCTGTATGTCTTCAATCATCTGGCTAAAGAACATCCGGTAATTGTTCTCGGTCACGTAACCCACATGGGGCGTGGCGAGCAGGTTGGGCAGCGAACGAAACGGATGATCGACCGGCAGCGGCTCTTGGCCGTAAACATCCAGCGCGGCGCCGGCAATTTTCTTCTGTTTGAGCACTTCCACCAGGGCGTCTTCGTCGACAATCGGACCGCGGGCGGTATTAACCAGATACGCCGTCGGTTTCATGCGGTTCAACGACTCCGCGTCCACTAGGCCCCGGCTGCGATCACTGAGCACCAGGTTCACCGAGATCACGTCCGACTGCTCAAACAGCTCGGCTTTGCTGACGTAAGTCACGCCATGCTCGGCGGCACGTTCGGCGGTGAGGTTTTCGCTCCAGGCGATGACCTTCATGTCGAACGCCTGGCCGTATTTGGCGACCTTCTGGCCGATGCTGCCCAGCCCGACGATGCCCAACGTCTTGCCATACAGATCGCTGCCAATGCCGATCTGCCAGTTGCCGGCGCGTAGGGAGTTGGCTTCATCGACGATGTTTCGGGTCACCCCCATGATCAGCGCCCAAGTCAGTTCCGGCGCGGCGAACTTGTAGCTCTCGGTGCCGGCGACCTGAATCCCCAGGCGCTTGGCCCCCGCCAGGTCCAGTGCGGCATTGCGCATGCCACCTGTCACCAGCAACTTTAACTTCAGCAATTGACTGAGCAGCGCTTCGTCGAAAATCGTGCGTTCGCGCATCACGCAGATGACCTCAAAATCCTTCAGGCGCGAAACCATGGTTGCGGTGTCGGCCGGGAATTCATGCAGGAAACTTACCTCGCCAATCGCGTCCAGTCCGGACCAGTCCACCACGTCGCTGGCCACCGATTGCCAGTCATCAAGTACTGCGATTTTCACAGGAGCAGCCTGAGTCATTTGGGAGAGGCCTCATTCAAGCAAGACATTGGATTTGTGGCGCCCACACTACGCCCAGGCATGTGTCAGTGGAACAGGCGCCGGAGGGATTTCATGTGATTTTTGCACTGCACAAAACGCTGCGCGTTAGCCAAATAGCCCAGCAGCGATGTTGATGGAGAAGCCGAGAATCGCGGTGTTGAACACAAACCCGATCAGCGATTGCGCCAGCACCACTTTGCGCAGCGCGCGAGTGGCAACGCCCACATCCGAGGTCTGCACGGCAACGCTGAGGGTGAAGGAGAAGTACAGAAAGTCCCAGTAATCGGGGTTCAACTCGCCATCGGCGAAACGCAGGGCGGGGTCTTTGCCGCGCCAGGTGTAGAACAGTCGCGCGTAATGCAGGCTGAAAATCACCCCGGTGATCAGCCACGAACCGACAATGGTCAGCCCGGTAAACGCGTAATGCAAAGCCTTGTCTCCCGGCTGCATGGCCTTGGCCCCTGACAGCTCCAGAACGATGGCCGCTAAACTCGCAATCGCCGCCACGCAGACCATGACCAGCACCAGCCCGGCGTTCTCGTCCTCGATCTCGGCGATACGTTTCACGTCCTCGGCTTTGGAGCGCGAGGTGCGCAGCATGATCAGCGCAAGGTAAATCCAGACGCCGACGTTCCAGGCGATCAGGCATTTGGTAATCAGGGTGATCTGCGGGGCGATAAAAGCAGAAGTGATACCCGCCGTCACACCCAGGGCGACAGCGATGGAAAGGCGAGGGTGGGTCTGGGAAAGAAGAGGCATGACAGGCTTCGCGGCAGGGACATGCAGGCACATTAGCATGCAGCGACAACGCAAAGAAAAACGGCGCGCAAGGGGATACGCGCCGGTCGCCAGATGGCAATTAGCTGAAACTGCATAAGCTCAGTCGATCGGGAGACCGCATTGGAGCGAGCGGAGTTGGTCTCAGACCGCTAATTCGGCACCGCCGCAGATCTAAATGTGGGAGCGAACCTGTTCGCGAAGACCGCGGTTCAGCCGATAGAAATGTGCCGGGTGCACGGGCCTCTTCGCGGACAGGTCCGCTCCCACGGTTAGCATCAGCCTTCGCTCCAACCTCTCAACGGACCAGACACGGCGCCTTGTTGTTGAATTTCCAGTCCGGAATCAAGAACTGCATCGCCGCCGCATCATCCCGCGCGCCCAGACCCATGCCTTTGTACAGCTCGTGGGCCTTGGCCACCTGATCCATGTCCAGCTCCACGCCCAGGCCCGGTTTTTTCGGCACCTGCACGTTACCGCCAACAATTTGCAGTGGCTCTTTGGTCAGGCGCTGGCCGTCTTGCCAGATCCAGTGGGTGTCGATGGCGGTGATGTTGCCCGGCGCGGCGGCGGCCACGTGGGTGAACATCGCCAGCGAGATATCGAAATGGTTGTTGGAATGCGAGCCCCAGGTCAGGCCCCATTCGTTGCACATCTGCGCCACGCGCACCGAACCCTGCATGGTCCAAAAGTGCGG
Organism: Pseudomonas rosaeacicularis; assembly: GCF_057128745.1. Lineage (NCBI taxonomy): Bacteria > Pseudomonadati > Pseudomonadota > Gammaproteobacteria > Pseudomonadales > Pseudomonadaceae > Pseudomonas > Pseudomonas rosaeacicularis. The sequence goes on along the minus strand of NZ_JBSKHT010000014.1, from coordinate 113,257 downwards.
GTCGGCCAGCGGGATGTCCACCGATTGCAGCTGAATCGCGTGGCCCATTTCACGCCAGTCGGTGGCGATCATGTTGGTGGCGGTGCGCAGGCCGGTGGCGCGACGGAACTCGGCCATGACTTCACGCCCTGAGTAACCGTTCTCGGCGCCGCACGGGTCTTCAGCGTAGGCCAGCACCTTGTGTTGATCGCGGCACAGGCGGATGGCTTCTTTCAACGACCAGGCGCCGTTAGGGTCCAGGGTGATACGCGCCTTAGGGAAACGCTCGGCCAACGCCGTGACCGCTTCGATTTCGGCATCGCCGCTGAGCACGCCGCCCTTGAGTTTGAAGTCCTCGAAGCCATAACGCTGATGCGCCGCTTCAGCCAGACGCACCACCGCTTCAGGGGTCAGGGCTTCTTCGTGACGCACGCGGAACCAGTCGTTGTCGGCGTCTTCTTCGGTGCGATAGGCCAGGTTGGTTTTCTTCTGATCGCCGACGTAGAACAGATAACCGAGCATCTTCACTTCATCACGCTGCTGGCCTTCACCGAGCAGAGCGGCGACCGGCACTTCCAGGTGCTGACCGAGCAAATCGAGGAGGGCTGCTTCAAGACCGGTGACTGCGTGAATAGTGATGCGCAGGTCAAATGTCTGCAGGCCACGGCCGCCGGAATCGCGTTCAGCGAACGCGTGACGCACGTCGTTGAGAATCTTCTGGTACGTGCCGATGGTCTTGCCCACCACCAACGAGCGGGCGTCTTCGAGGGTCTGGCGAATGCGCTCGCCACCGGGAATTTCGCCGACGCCAGTGTGGCCGGCGTTGTCCTTGATGATCACGATGTTACGAGTGAAATATGGGCCGTGGGCGCCGCTCAAGTTGAGCAGCATGTCGTCATGGCCGGCCACGGGCACGATCTGCAAGTCAGTGATGACAGGGGCATTGCCGGTGTGCTGATTGTTTTGAGTGCTCATTGTTTAATCCTTGGCTTGATGCTTTGAAAGCTCATTCAATGGTCGGAATCAAGGGTGCGCGGTGGTCGGGGAAGCACCCGCGGCCATCGGCGCAGCGTCATGTTTCTTGGTGGTGCGTACGAAGAACACCAGCACGGCTGCGATGATCGACGTCGCGGTCAGGCCATACAGCCCGCCCTGAATCGAGCCGGTGTGTTGCTCCAGCAAACCGAAGGTGGTCGGCGCAACGAAGCCGCCCAGATTGCCCACCGAGTTGATCAGCGCGATGACGCCAGCGGCAATCCGCGCATCCAGATAACCCTGAGGAATCGGCCAGAACAGCGACGAGGCAGACTTGAAGCCCATGGCCGCAAAGCAGATGGCGATGAAGGCAAATATCGGCCCGCCAATGGTCGACATGAACATCCCGGCCGCAGCGATCAACAGGGCACCGGCGACCCAGGCCTGTTGATGCTTCCACTTCGCCGACAGCGAGGCGAACGCGTACATGGCGACGATCGCGATAAACCAAGGGATCGAGTTGAACAGGCCGACCTGGATATCCGAGAGATCGCCCATCTTCTTGATGATGCTTGGCAGCCAGAACGTGGCAGCGTAGATGGTCAGCTGAATGAAGAAGTACATCAGGCAGAACATCAGGATCTGCCGGTCTTTGAGCAGCTTTCCGATGGAAAGCTTCACAGGGCTTGCCGCTTCACGGGCGGCCTGTTCAGCATCGATGGCTTGAGTCAGGGCGTCTTTTTCAGCCTGATTCATCCACTTAGCGTCTTGGGGTTTTGAGTCCAGCCAGAACCAGACGAATACGCACAGGCCGACCGAGAACAGGCCTTCGATGAGGTACATCCACTGCCAACCGTGCATGCCAAAGCCTTCGATTTGCAGCAGCAGGCCGGACAACGGACCGGAGATCACCGAGGCAAATGCCGAACCGCTGAGGAAGATCGCAATGGCCTTGCCACGTTCAACGCCGGGCAACCAGCGGGTGAAGTAATAGATCACGCCAGGGAAGAAACCGGCCTCGGCCACGCCCAGCAGGAAACGCAGGATGTAGAAGTGGGTTTCGGTCTGGATGAAGGCCATGCACGCGGCGACGATGCCCCAGGTGAACATGATCCGGGTCAGCCAGATGCGCGCACCGACTTTCTGCATGAGGATGTTGGAGGGGACTTCGAAGAGTGCGTAAGCGATGAAGAACAGGCCGGCGCCAAAACCGTAGGCGGCGGCACCGATGCCCAGATCGTGCTCCATGTGGCTACGCACGAACCCGATGTTGACCCGGTCGATGTAGTTCACGATGAACATGATGACGAACAGCGGAAGGATGTGGCGTTTGACTTTGGAGACCGCCGATTGCAGGACGGAATCCGGGCTGTCATGCGCCCCGGTAGAGGATGCGTTCACTGTGTTGACTCCCACTGATTATTTTTATGCGGGTTGTAGCCTGGTGTGTGTGTAACGAGGGTCGTTGCCCTGTTGCCAGTCATCATACAAGTTAAGTGGGGGCGCGCAACTGAATTTGCTGGATTTGCCTGTTGTCTGATCGGCAAAAATTTGAGCCTATCATACAAGTTGAATGAGCAGGATAGCCAGGGCCAGAACCTCGTATTCAGGGGCATCCCACCCGTGAGTGGTGGTGCGGGAGGGCTGATTTCTGATCGTTGTCTGCCTGCAACGCCGTGTAAAAAGACAAGTTCAAGAAGGCAAAATCCAGTCGCTCGTGTGCTCGGTGATATGCTCGCCGCTTCCCGACCCAGGCTTTTTTCGGACTCGACTCCATGCAAGACCCCACCCAGAACCTGATTCCCAAACGCCGCGCTCACAGTCTGGCGACTGATCTGGTCACTGACCTCAGTCAGCGCATTCTGATGGGCAAGATCGCACCGGGCGACAAATTGCCTTCCGAGAGCGAAATCGTCGGCCAATACGGCGTCAGTCGCACGGTGGTGCGCGAGGCGATTTCCAAATTGCAGGCATCGGGGCTTGTTGAGACACATCAGGGCAAGGGCACGTTCGTGCTGCAGCGCGCAGAGCAAAGCGGCTTGCATCTGAAAGTGGAAACGGCGTTCAGCGTGCGTCACATCATCGAATTGCGCATGGGCCTGGAAACCCAGGCGGTGGCGCTGGCCGCCATGCGTCGCACCCAGGAACAGCTCACGGCGATGCGTCAGGCGCTGGACGATTACCAGGACTTGCTGGCCAAGGAGGATAGCTGCGTGGAGCCCGACAAGCGCTTTCACCGGCTGATTGCCGAGGCCACGGGCAACCCGTATTTCGTCGAGATCATGCAGCATCTGGGCGCCACCATCATCCCGCGCAGCCGCATCGCCAGCAGCGAACGGGCCGGAGCCAACCTGACGCGCCATGCCTATTTCGCCAATCTGGAACACGAAGCCATCCTCAGCGCCATCCGCCGTCAGGACCCGGATGCGGCGAGGGCTGCGATGTGGACGCATCTGAGTAATAGCCGCGAAAGACTGGCTCCATTGGAATGACGTCCGTGTGCTGTAGGAGCGAACTTGTTCGCGAGGCGGTTTATCGGCACTGCAGACGGGCACGGATTTTGTGGGAGCGGACCTGTCCGCGAATGCAATCGGTCAGGCGCTGCAAATGTGTGGGATTTATAGGCCTTTTCGCGGACAGGTCCGCTCCCACGGGATTTGGACTTACATCAGATTGCTGTGGCGTCCAAAGTCCCCTGTAGGAGCGAACTCTTCGCGAGGCGGTTTATCGGCACTGCAGACGGGCACGGATTTTGTGGGAGCGGACCTGTCCGCGAATGCAATCGGTC
>NZ_JBSKHT010000014.1:11856-109505 GCF_057128745.1 Pseudomonas rosaeacicularis | reverse complement strand
TTCGCGAGGCGGTTTATCGGCACTGCAGACGGGCACGGATTTTGTGGGAGCGGACCTGTCCGCGAATGCAATCGGTCAGGCGCTGCAAATGTGTGGGATTTATAGGCCTTTTCGCGGACAGGTCCGCTCCCACGGGATTTGGACTTACATCAGATTGCTGTGGCGTCCAAAGTCCCCTGTAGGAGCGAACTCTTCGCGAGGCGGTTTATCGGCGCTGAAGATGTCCCAGCGGTGCCCCTACCTCGCGAACAAGTTCGCTCCTACAGATCACGGCGCCACATGTTCCGGCACCTTCACCAACGCCCCTGCATCACTCAACACCTGCACCATCACCTTCGATTGCCAGTCGTAATACGGATTGAACGTAAGGCGCGCAAACACTTTGCCCGGTTCGCGATGCCCCCAGTCCGAATACCAGACCTGTTCGCCATTCAGGCATTTGTGCATATCGGCCATTTCCTGACCATTCCAGCAAATGCGCTGAGTGCCGTCCTTGCCATACAGGCGGTTGTCCGGGGAAAACATCAGCCCCATGTGCGAGAACTGGGCGATCCGGTACTCCGGCAGATAGTCGTTACGGACCAGCACCCGTGGCGTTTTCGCAGCTGGCGCCGGATGGTCGCCGTACCAGATCAAACGGCTGGCCGGATTGCTGAAGTGCTGGTTGAAGTTGTCCAGCACATAAGCAGTGTCCAGCACCGAGTCATGCTGGGTGATGGCGACGAACACTGGTTTGTCGTACGTGCGCTGCTTCAAGCGTGACTGAGCCATGACCGCGCTGCGATAGAACTGAGCAAAACCATTGGTGGGCACGTTCAGATAACGAACCGGTGTCTGCATCGGTCGGATGCCGTCGTTGGGTTTGGCCAGCCACGGCTTGAACCAGCCGATGTATTGGGTCACCCAGGCGTAGGTGTTGTCCGGCCGAAACGCAGGAGAAAACAGCACCAGTCCGGCGATTTCGTCGTGTTGATAGGCGTAATCGAGCACCAGATTGGCACCCGTGGAGAACCCGCCCAGATACACCTTCGGCACCTCTCGCGTCAGAATCTGCGTCTGCTCACGCACCACCTGCTGCCACTGTTTAAGCGATACATCGAGCATGTCCGAAGGCTGCGTGCCATGCCCCGGCAGCAACACCGTGCGTACCAGAAAGCCTTGAGCGGCGAGGGTGGTGCCGATGTCATTGAATGACCACGGCGAGTCGCCCAGTCCGTGCACCAGCAAAATCCCGCTTTTCGGTTTGCCGGAGGGCCGCCATTCGTGGGGCGCGTTCCACTCAAGTTCAGTGGCGTGATCGTCGGTCTGGAACGTTCGGTGCTGCTGCATCCACTCGATCGTTTGCTGACGATACTGGGCAAAACTGGACTGCCCCAGCGGCGGCGTGCTGTTCGAGGCGCAGGCCTGCAGGGCGAACAGTGGCAGAAGCAGGGCGAGACGGTTTTTTGCCAAGATTCAGGGCGCTCCGGTCGATGATAGGGATTGGCACCGAGTGCCTGATCAAGCGCGGTAAAAGCCAGTGGCTTCAGGTGTGAGAGTGGCCGCGTGCAAAATGATTCTGCCGATCTTATTGGCTTTTTTACTGACCGGTAACTGGTTACAGTCGACGCGGCGAACCGACCCTGCGGCCCGCCGCCCACATAAAGCTGTCTGGAGACGCTTCGTGTTCGATTCCCTGCACCGCTATCTGTCCCTCCATGATTTTGAGGAGGGCGCTCGCAAAATACTGCCAAAACCATTGTTTGCGTACGTGTCGGGTGCGGTCGAGGACGGCCATTCGCTGGACGCTAATCGCAGCTCCTTCGCGCGCTATGGTTTTAAACCGGATGTGCTGGTGGACGTATCGAAACGCGATACCGGCGTCGAGCTGTTCGGCCATCACTACAGCTCCCCGGTCGGCATCGCGCCCATGGGCATTTCGGCGCTTACCAGCTATCGCGGTGACCTGATCATGGCGCAGGCCGCGGCCGAGGCGAACGTGCCGTGCATCATGAGCGGCTCCTCGCTGATTCGGCTGGAGGAGGTAATCGAAGCCGCGCCCCGTACCTGGTTTCAAGCGTATTTGCCGGGCAAGCAGGAGCAGATCGATGCGTTGATCGCGCGGGTAGCCCGGGCGAACGTGCAAACCCTGGTGATCACCGTCGACACACCGGTGTCCGGCAATCGCGAAAACAACATTCGCGCGGGCTTTTCCACGCCGCTGCGGCCCAGCGCTGCACTGGCGTGGCAGGGCGTGACGCATCCGCGCTGGTTGCTCGGGACCTTCCTGAAAACGATCGTCAAGCATGGCATGCCGCATTTCGAAAACAACTACGCCAACCGTGGCGCGCCGGTGCTGTCATCCAGCGTGGTGCGGGATTTTTCCGACCGTGGGCATCTGCATTGGGAGCATCTGGCGTCCATCCGCAAGCAGTGGAACGGGCCGATGGTGATCAAGGGCGTGCTCAACGCGCCGGATGTGCTGCGCTGTAAAAATCTTGGAATCGACGGCGTGGTCGTCTCCAATCACGGCGGCCGACAACTGGACGGCAGCGTTGCGCCGCTGCTGGTGTTGCCAGAGATCGTCGATGTGGCAGACGGCATGACCATCCTCCTCGACAGCGGCGTGCGTCGTGGCACCGACGTCCTAAAGGCATTGGCATTGGGCGCTGACGCGGTGCTCATCGGCCGACCGTTCAACTACGCCGCCGCCATCGCAGGTCAACCGGGCGTTGCCCATGCGTTGCAGCTCATCACCAGCGAAATCAGCCGCGACATGGGGCTATTGGGGGTGACGTCGGTGAAAGCGATTGAGAAGCGGCATTTGGCGTTGAGCTGACTTTGTTTTCTTATGCAAAGTCCTTTGTCCTGGTCGCGATCGCGGTGGGTCTGAGAAACCGCATCGCAGCCTTCGTGACCTCGGCAGCTCCTACAGAATATTTGCGTCGGGCCAAAGATTAAAGGCAGTTGGGCTCTTCGCGCAGATTCAGGCATGCTTCCTCCAATCCTATAAAAACCCAGAATGTAATCGCCATGCCCAACGTCGCACCCTTCTTGCTGGACTTTTCCTATGTTCGCCCTTGATCACGCGCTGGCGCAGGACATTGTCGATCGGGCGATGGCGATTCTGCCGTGCAACGTCAATGTCATGGACTATCTGGGCATCATCATCGGCAGCGGCGAGGCGGACCGTTTGTACACACGGCACGAGGGTGCGCAGCTGGTGCTAGCCAACAGCCGTGTGGTGGAGATCGATTCCCACACGGCCAAGCAGTTGAACGGCGTGCGGCCTGGGGTCAACCTGCCGTTGATGCTGGAAAACAAGCTGGTGGGCGTGCTGGGAATTACCGGGGAGCCGGACGATGTGCGCGTCTACGCCGAACTGGTGAAGATGACCGCCGAAATGCTGATGGAGCATCGCCGTCAGCAGGCTGATCAGCAGTGGCGGCAACAGCGCACCGAGGATTTGCTGTCCCGGCTATTACTCGGCGACAGCCCGGACAGTCTGGTCGATGAGGCCGAAAAGCTGGGGTTGCAGCCGCAGCTGCCGCGTCAGGCGGTGTTGATCGAGCTGGAGGGCGATGCCGACAGCGCAAAAATCGCCAGTTGGTTGATGGGCCGTTACGCCAACAGCTGGTGCGTTGAGTGTGAGCCGGCATTTTTGTACTGGTGTCGCGCGGCGGGCAAGGACCGGGACGATGCGCTGTTGCTCGAGCAATTTCATGAGCAAGGCTGGTCGATCACGCGGATGGGCACGGTCGAGCAAACGCCTGATCTGGCGGGCTTGCGTCAGGCCTGTGTCGCCGCCCGGGATCTGCTGGACTACGCGCGGCATGTCAAACCGCACCAAAAACTGCTGCGCCTGGAAACCCATCGCCTGCCGGTGTTGTTCTGGCGCAATCGGCACGACTGGCTGGCAGAGCGCGTCGCCGAGCCGATCCAGCGCCTGACCGGGCAAACGCAATTATTGGACACCTTGCGTTGCTGGTTCGATTACAGCGGTGAAAGTCAGGCCTGCGCCGACGCATTGGGCATCCACCGCAACAGCCTGCGCTACCGACTGGAGAAAATCGCCGAAGTCAGTGGCTGCGATCCTTACCGCACCGATGATCTGCTGCGGCTTTACCTGGGCCTGGAAATGACCCCGCGCGCGTGAGCCTGACTATTCGCGCTACCTGCGGATTCGGAAGTGACCCATGACCCTGTGGGAGCGGACCTGTCCGCGAAGAGGCTTGCACATCCAACGTATCGTTAGCCGGTCGGTTTTGTTCGAATGACCAACCGTCACCACCCGCCCTTGTGCGAAGGTCACGGGGCAAACGCTGTCAACAATGCGAACATCGGGCATCGAACAAGGAGAACAACCATGAAAATCGTCATCGCCCCGGACTCTTTTAAAGACAGCCTTAGCGCGCAGGCTGTTGCTCAGGCCATCGGCAGTGGCCTCAGTGACGTTTGGCCGGACGCAGAGCTGGTCGAATGCCCGATGGCTGATGGCGGCGAGGGCACCATCGAAGCGGTGTTGGCAGCCTGCGGTGGCCAGTGGATGACGACTCACGTCAGTGGGCCGCTGGGTCAGCCACTCGAGGCGCAATGGGGTTGGCTCCCCGACACGCGCACCGCGATCATCGAAATGGCCATGGCCAGCGGTTTGCAGTTGCTGACTCTGGAGCAGCGCGACGCCACGATCACCAGCACCCAAGGCACCGGCGAGCTGATTCGCGCGGCACTGGACGCTGGCGCGCAGCGAATCATCCTGGCCATCGGCGGCAGCGCAACCAACGACGCCGGCACCGGCATGCTCTCGGCCTTGGGCGCGCGCTTTTTGGGCGAAGACGGTCAACCGTTGACGCCCGGCGGGCTGGCGCTGGCCAAGGTGGCCCGTATTGAACTGGGCGATCTGGATAAGCGTTTGCGCGATGTGCAGTTCGAAGTGGCCGCCGACGTCGACAACCCTCTGTGCGGCCTCAACGGTGCCTCTCATATCTTCGGACCCCAGAAGGGCGCATCCCCCGACCAGGTCCTGGCGCTGGATGCGGCGCTGGGGCATTTTGCCGACCAGTCGGCCAAGGCGCTGGGCAGGGACGAGCGTGATTATCCCGGTTGCGGAGCGGCGGGCGGCATGGGCTTCGCAGCCAAGGCCTATCTGAATGCGTCGTTCCGGCCAGGCGTCGAAGTGGTGGCGGACCTGACCGGGCTCGCAGACGCGCTGGATGGCGCTGATCTGGTGATCACTGGGGAAGGGCGTTTCGATGCGCAAACCCTGCGCGGCAAAACCCCGTTCGGCGTCGCCCGCATTGCTCGGCGCAAAGGCGTGCCGGTGATTGTGTTGGCCGGGACGCTGGGCGAGGGCTATGCCGATTTGTATGAGCACGGCATCAGCGCCGCCTTCGCGTTGACCAGCGGGCCGATGACCCTGGAGCAAGCCTGTCGCGACGCGGCAAAACTGCTGCACGACCGAGCGCGAGATCTGGCACGGGTGTGGCGGCTGGCGGCCAGTTGAACCGCGCTGCATGAGTCATGGAACGCCAGCGCTGAACGCTTTCAACGCCAGGCTTACCCTCTAAGCCTTTCGAAGGGGGCTCAAAGCTCGCGGAGGGCGAGCCGCTGGCACGTTCACACCGACTCAGTTGTCGCCCAGACAAGCATTGCCGTTGACTTCATAACGCACGACATGGGAAGTGCCCGCGTGGTCGACGTAGCTCATCTCCACCGGCCGCACGCCACAGAAATTCAGCATCGGAGTGTGGGTGACTTTGGCGATGTCGAGCTTGCTGCCATAGGTGTAGTCCTGCACTGGCGGCATGTTTTTCATGTCAGCGCTGGCAGCTACGGCGAAGGTGCTGAGGGCGGTCAGGGTGAGGGCGGCGAGGGTGGTTTTCAGGGTCAGTTTCATGATGGGCTTCTCTTCATTTGGGGGTGGGTTACTTTCTTGAGCCCGTATGACGAAGCGCCGTGATGGTTATTCCCTGACCCCTGAAAATAAATCTGATGGCGACCCAATCCGTGGAAGGGAGCTTGCTCGCGATGCGCAGGTTGGCGCAGCCATTATGGTTCAGAAGCACCGGCCTCTCGCGAGCAAGCACCCTTCCACCCAAAGCTTTTATTTACTGCGCAGAAACGTTGAGCGGCATCGCGGGGATCGGATTGCGCATTAGTTTGCCGACCAGCGCCGCGGCGACCAGCGCGCTCAATCCCGCCACCCACAACACCGATCCGAAGCCCGAAACGAACGCCTGCTGTGCCAGTGGCTCGACAATCAGGCGTGCACCGGCATCCAGAGGTTGCAACGCTGCCGCCATGTCACCGGCGACGACACGGGAGGCAAGGTGCTCAGCAATGTCCAGCCACTCAGGTGCCGCGGTTGCCAAACTACTGTTCAGCGCACGCACGGTATGGCTGGCAAGCAGCGCGCCATAGACACCGATGGCGAGCATGATCGAACTGAAACGCATCGTCGTGCTCAGGCCCGACGCCATGCCGGTGCGCTCGCGGGGCACGCAGGCCATGATGTTTTTCTGGGTGTCGCCGTTGAGCAGGCCCGCACCGGCGCCGGTCACCGCCATGGCCAGGGCGAACGCCGGATAACTGCCCAGCGAGGTGGCCCAGGCACACAGCAGATTGCCCGCGCCCACTAGACCCAACCCCAGCGCCATCATCGACGCCGGTGACAAATGCCGGGCCAGGCGAGGGCCCAGTCGGGGAAGCAGCAGCATGGTGATCGCAAATGGCAGCATGCCCAGGCCCGAGGCAATGGCGCTGAATCCCAGGCCGTTTTGCAGGTAAAACGGCAGCAGCGTCATCATCACCTGGGCGCATCCGGCGTAGGCGAACATGCCCAGCAACGCGCCGATGAAGCGCGGGTAGCGAAACAGCTGTAAATCCACCATGGGCCGGCGCTGCAGCTGCTCGGCGAGCACGAACAACCCCAACAGCGCAGCGCCTCCGACCAGCCGTGCAAAGGTCAGATGGTTGTCCCAGCCGATTCGATTGGCTTCGATCAGGCCCCACATCAGGCACAACAGGCTCGCGCTGAAAAACAGGCTGCCCCATGGATCCAGGCGTGCCGATTGCTCGTTTCGGGATTCGCTGATATTGCGCAGTACGGCCCACAGCAATACGCCGCCCACCGGCAGGTTGAGATAGAAAATCCAGCGCCATCCCACCAGTTCAGCGATCAAGCCACCGACGGTAGGCGCTGCGGTCATCGCAACCCCCATGCACGCGCCCCAAAACGCCCAGGCTTTGGCCCGTTCGGCTTCGTCGTGGAACACGTGGCCGATCGTCGCCAGCGCCGAGGTCAACAACAACGCCGCGCCGATGCCTTTCACCGCGCGGGCAAGGTCAAGCAGCAGGATGTTGGGCGCCGCACCGCAACCGACAGATGCAACGATGAACAGCACCAGCCCGCACAGCAGCATTTTCTTGCGGCCAAAGCGATCAGCCAGGCTGCCTGCCGGCAACAGCAGTGCGGCGAACGCCAGCATGTAAGCGCTGACGACCCATTCGATATCAGCAAAACCGGCGCTCAGATCACGAGCAATACTGGGCAGGGTGACGGCCACGATGTTGGTGTCGAGCACGATCAGCGCACACACGCCAGAGGCTGTGAGCAAGGTCATGCGAGGGCTGGGGCTTTTTGCTTGAACGGGCATGTTAGGTCTCAGCTAATGTAAGGGTAACCTTGTCGGGGCGAATTTGTTCACGAGTGCGTCGCACGTGTGCGCCGCAGTTCCAACGTCTCGCTGACAAGCTGGCTCCTACGGTAATCCCACATGGCATATGCTTTATTACCCGCGCACCGTCACTTCATTACCTTTGAGCTAATGCCGACATGGAAATCCGTCATTTTCGTTACTTCCTGGCTGTTGCCAAGCATCGGCACTTCACCCGTGCCGCCGAGCAACTGGGCATCGCGCCCCCGACCCTCACTCGCCAGATTCAAGACCTCGAAAGCGCGCTGGGCACCCGGTTGTTCGTCCGCGAACAGCGCGAAGTGCGGCTGACCGATGCCGGCCGGGCGTTGCAGATCGAAGCGGAACTGGCGGTGCGGCAGTTCGAATCGGCAACCCTCAACGTGCAGCGCGCCGGGCGTGGCGAAGCGGGGCGCATCGAGTTGGGCTACGTGGCTTCGGCGGTGTTTTCCGGCGTCCTGCAGCGGCAGGTCGGCCAGTTTCGCCAGCGCTTCGCCGATGTCGAATTCACCCTCACCGAATACCTGATGCCAGCATTGCCGCGCCTGATCGAAGAAGGCCGACTGGACGTGGGTTATATCCGCTCGCCCATGACCCTGCCCGACAGCCTGGACGCTGTGAAACTGCTCACCGAAGGTTTCGCCCTGGCGTTGCCGGACAGCTCTTGGCTGTGCAAGCTCAAGACCCTCAACGCGGTACATCTACAGCGCGAAACCTTCATCCTTCCGGAGCAGATTTCCGGGACGCTGGCGGTCGCCGCACACGGCGGTTTTGCGCCAACGCTGGGCCCGCAACCAGGTGGATTGGTGTCGGTGGTGGCGCTGGTCAGCCTGGGGCAGGGCATCGCCGTGGTGCCGGAGTCAGTGGTCGATCACATTCGCCTGCCCAATGTCGTGTACCGACAGATCGATGACTGCCAGCCTTCTTCCTATCTGTCGCTTATCCACCGGCGCCATGAAAAGGCGCCAGCGGTTGCGCGGTTTATCCAGCATGTCAGGGAGTACGGTCTCAGCCTGTGAGCGTCGAATAAATCAGACTTTTAAAACCGGGTACGGGGGATGCTTCGCACGCTTAAAGACGTGACAATGGCTAATCGTGACATCGACGTGTTCAACACCTGAGGATGGACCTGCCCGTATGAAGAAGTACCAACCGCCGCTGACCTTGACTGCCCGCATGCTTGCACTGGTGGCCGATATCAGCGAGCACGTCGGACGTCTGTCAGTACTGCACGAAACCAGCCTGACTCCAACGCTGCGGCGGGGCAACCGTATCCGTACCATCCAGGCGTCGTTGGCGATTGAGAATAATACGTTGAGTCTTGAGCAGGTGACGGCAGTCCTGGATGGGCAACGGGTGTTGGGATTGCCACGTGAGATTCAGGAGGTGCGGAACGCATTTGTCACCTATGAGGCCATGCCAGAATGGAGTGCCGCGCAGTGCACGGACTTGCTTAGGGCACATGGATTACTGATGCAGGGTCTGATCGATGATGCTGGGTGCTTTCGCACAGGTGGCGTAGGGATTTATCGCGGCGAGCGACTGCTGCATATGGCGCCGCCCGCCAATCGGGTTCAGACGCTGATGAATGATTTACTGGGGTGGGTGACGGACTCAGACCTGCATCCGCTCATCGCGAGCTGTGTGTTTCATTACGAATTTGAGTTCATCCATCCTTTTGCCGATGGAAACGGTCGCATGGGGCGCCTTTGGCAAACGTTGATACTAAGCCGATGGCGTCCCGTGCTTGCATACCTTCCTGTTGAAACCGTTATTCGTGACCAGCAGGAAGCCTATTACGCTGCGCTTTCTGCCTCGGATCAACTGGCTGAGGCCACGCCATTTGTTGAATTCATGCTGCTTGCGCTTCAGCAATCTCTGCTGGAAATCGATCAGTCGTCTGCATCGACCGCACAAGTAACCGCACAAGTAACCGCACAAGTAACCGAGCATGTTCTGCGCTTGCTGCGATGGCTTGAAGGTAAGCCGCCAGTTAGCGCTGGGGGATTGATGGAAGGCCTGGGGCTGAACCATCGCCAGTCATTCCGGCGCAGCTATTTGGCCCCTGCTCTGGACGCCGGTCTGGTTGAAATGACCCTCCCGGACTCCCTGCGAAGTCCTTCGCAGGCCTATCGGTTGACAGAGCGCGGCCTGGCCGTCCTCGGCGCTCGCTGATTCAAATGTTCAATGATCTCACTGATCCCGGACCCTGCCAGTGCCCGAGCTGTGGGTCTAGCCGGCTGATCAGGGTTCCCAGACAAGAATCTGCAACGACGGTTTGAGCGGCACGTCCACCCCCATCGCGTCTGCAAGAACGCTGTGACCGCCGGTTAGCGGGTCATATAGCGTGGCGGCCTTGACGGCGGGAATGTTCAGGTGCGCGCGGCTTTCACTCCAGGCCATCAACACATGGGAGCCGTCGGGTCGCGTCCATGGCACGGCGTACAAATCTTCGGGGACCGAAATGAGCAACGGCAGCGCATCGGGGCGCAACGTCGGGCCGGTGATCTGCAGGAAGTTGTGCAACGCGTTGTACACCGGTTTCGGATCGCCCTTGAGGTCAAGCAGACCATAGCTGCGCTCCCTCGGGCTTAGGGGGCGGTCGATATCACTGAGGCTGAACAGAAAAATCCGCTGGTAATCCAGCGCACTCATCAGTGCCAGACGGCGCAGTGTGTAGCTGGCCTGGCTTTGCAGTCCGGCGGCTTGCTGGGTTGGCAAAGGCCCGCCGTAGCTCGACCATCCCCACTCGGTGGCCCACACGGTCTTGACCCCTGAAGTGTGCAGCAGACCGTTCATTTCATTGGCCCGCAGCAGAAAGTCCCGGTCCTGCACCGAGTCGCCTTCCGGGTAATCGGAATAGGGGTGATAGGCAGCGACGATGTTCTGATCGGCCAGGCCCATGTCCAGCATGCTGCGCAGCAGATTCCCCGTGCTGCCCAGCATCTGGCCGTAGTAGGCCATTCCGGCGGTCACCACGTTTTTGCCGGGTACGACGTCGCGGATTGCCTGGGCGGTCTGCGTCAGCAGGTTGTAGTACGCCTTGGGATCGGCCATCGGCAGCCAGCTAATGTTCGGCTCGTTCCACACCTGCCAACTGTCGACGTCGGGGTAGTACTGGCTGAGCGCGGTCATGCGCTCGGCAAAAATGTTGAAGTCCTCGGGAGGGTACTGGTCACTGTTGCTGGCGCCCGCGGGTGCGCTGCTGACGAACTCGGCAGACCCGGTCAGATAGGCCAGCACGCTGTAGTGGTGAAGACGGGCGGCCTCCATTGCGGCGTCGAGTCGGGCCAGGTTGTACTCGCCTTTGGCAGGCTCCAGGTTTGACCAGTTAAGCGTCCAGCGCACCCAGCTCAGACCGAGTTGATCGAGCCGGGCCATCTGTTTCTGGTAGACGGCAGGGGTAAACGCGTCGAACTGTACATTGACGCCCAGATAATCCTGCCACTTCACCTCTCGGGGTGCTCGCAGGATGGTCTCGGCCCAGGCAGTCGCTGTGCAAAGTGACAACGCGCCGATGATCAGCGCGTTTTTGATCGGTCCCCAACTCCTGTAAGGCATTAACACCACTCCCTTGCGGGCCAGGCTGCCATTGCGGCGTTGAATGCCCGGCCCGTCAGCTCGCCACGTCAGGCTTTGACGGCATCCGGTACGCGGCCATAGATGTCGGTAAAACGCACGATGTCGTCTTCACCCAGGTACTCGCCGCTCTGTACTTCGATCATCACCAGATCAATCACACCTGGATTGACCAGGCGATGGGTGTGGCCCGGCTTGATGAATGTCGATTCGTTGGTGTCGAGCATGAACTCGCGATCGTTATTGCTGACCAGCGCCATGCCGCTGACGACAATCCAGTGCTCGCTGCGGTGGTGGTGCATCTGCAATGACAGCGACGCCTGAGGCTTGACCACGATGCGCTTGATCTTGAAGCGCTTGCCTTCTTCGAGCACGGTGTACGTGCCCCAGGGGCGAGTGACGGTGTTGTGCAGCAGATAAGCCGGATGGCCCTGACGCTTGAGTTCCTGGGCGATGACTTTGACTTCCTGAGTGCGCGAGGCATCGGCAATCAAAAGCGCGTCCGGGGTGTCGATGATGATCAGGTTGTCCAGGCCCACCGCGCCCACCAGGCGTTTCGGCGAGTCGATGTAGCAGTTGGTGACGTCGTGCAACACGGTCTGACCGTTACACTGATTGCCTTGTTCGTCGCCTTGGGTCAACTCGCGAATGGCCTGCCAGGACCCAATGTCGCTCCAGCCCAGTTCGCAGGGCACCACCGCTACTTTCTGCGAGCGTTCCATCAGCGCGTAGTCGATCGAGATGTTCGGCACGAGGGCGAAGCTGGTGCTGTCGAGCTCCATCTGCAACTCGTTCTTGCCTTCTTTGCTCGTGCACTGCGCCAGGCAATGCCGGACGGCGGCCATTACGTCGGGCGCGTGAGTTTCCATTTCACTGAGCAGCACATCGACCCGCATGCAGAACATGCCGCCGTTCCACAGGTGCAGTCCGCCGCTGACGTAGTCCTGGGCAGTCTGGACATTGGGTTTTTCAACGAAACGCGCAACCTGAAACGCCTGGCCATTGAGCGACTGACCCTTCTCGATGTAGCCAAACCCGGTTTCGGGCTTGGTCGGTTTCAAGCCGAATGTCACCAGCCAGCCTTCATCGGCGAGTGCGCGGGCGCTTTCGACGGCGGCGCTGAACGCTTCAAGGTCTTCGATCAGGTGATCGGCAGGCAGGATCAGCAATTGCGCGTCATCGCCGTAGCGCGACTGAACGTGCAGGGCCGCAGCCGCTACGGCCGCCGCCGTATTGCGACCGAAGGGTTCGAGCAGAAAGTCCAGCTGCACCTTGCTCTTGTTCAGCAGGCGGTAGTCGTCGACGGTGCGGAAATACACTTCGCGGTTGGTGACCGTCAGCAGACTTTGGACATCGGCCAGCCCGGTGGCACGCAGGAACGTTTTCTGCAGCAGGCTTTCGCCGTCAGGAAGGCGCATGAAGGGTTTAGGCATGGCCTCACGGGAAACAGGCCACAGTCGGGTGCCGGCGCCGCCAGCAATAATGCAGGGAATCAGGGTGCCCATCATAAAACCTCGCGAAAAATACACACTGCACACGCAGTGGGAGAGGGAGCGTGAAGATCGAAGCAGATGGACCCATGTTGAATACGCTCAAGATCCCCGCCGCCTATCCAGGCGGCACAGCTCGGCAAAGCCTTGTGGATCTGGAGCGACCGCATACAGACATCCTCATTCTTCAATCCGTGAATCCATGATTGGCTGTTGAATCCGGCATTTTGTTATTAAAAGTCAATAAAATGACTTTTTAGCCTAACAATCCTGTTTTAGCCAATAATTTGTCGATTAAGCACATTCTTGCGAAATATTTCAATGCCCGCAGGCCGCCAAGCATTCAAATTTTTTACACCAGCAATGGTTACAACCGTTGATGTGTTGAGCGAAAACCCTCAAATGGATAGTTATTGGACAGCGGGGTGTAACGCAAGGAAGCGAGACCAGCTGGGTGGAGAGTAGTCGAAGGCTTTAAACCGGGGCTTTGCGTTGTATGAGGCATTCGCGCGCATCAGCCAACCCCTGTGACGGACCGTTTGTCGTCTTGCGTGGCAGAAAAGTTTTTTGAATAAGCTCCGGCTTTTTCCTACACGCGTGAGGTCAAACTCTCTCGCATTGAATCGGACAGCTGAAGAGGGACAGACATGACAGAGCGCAGGGCGATTTTGATTCTTCACGGTAAGCAGGCGCTTAACGACGAAGTCCGCAGCGCGGTGGAAAAAAAACGCCAGCGCGGTTGGCAACTGGACGTGCGGCTGACGTGGGAAGCGGGTGATGCGCAACGGATGGTGCATGAAGCTTTGGCTGATGGCCATACACAGATCATTGCCGGCGGTGGCGACGGCACCCTTCGCGACATCGCCGAAGCGTTGGCGCTGGCCGAAGGTAACGCCAGCCTGACGATATTGCCTCTGGGCACTGCCAACGATTTCGCGCGCTCGGCCGGAGTGCCGCTGGAAGTCGAAAGGGCATTGGATTTACTGGATGTGCCTGCGCATTCGGTGGACATGGGCGACGTGGACGGGCACCTGTTTCTGAACATGGCCACCGGCGGATTCGGCAGTCAGGTGACCGCCAATACGTCCGAAGACCTGAAAAAAATTCTTGGCGGCGCGGCCTATCTGTTCACTGGTTTGTCACGCTTCAGCGAACTGCGGGCAGCATACGGTGAACTCAATGGCCCGGACTTTCACTGGAAGGGCGATCTGCTCGCGTTGGGCATCGGTAACGGTCGTCAAGCGGGCGGTGGTCATCCCCTGTGCCCGACGGCGTTGGCCGATGATGGCTTGCTGGACATCAGCGTTTTGCCCGCGCCGCAGGAAGTGGTCGGAACCTTGAAAAGTCTGCTTGAAGGCGGCCTTGGGTTTGAAAACCTGTTCGTGCGCGCACGCCTGCCGTGGGTGGAGCTCAAATCCACTGAGGGGCTGGATATCAATCTGGACGGCGAGCCTCTGCGCGGCGAGAACCTGCGCTTTGAAATCAGGCCTGCTGCCTTGCGCGTGCACCTGCCGTCGCACTCGCCGCTGTTGAGTCAGTCAGCGCGACTCAATCGTCCAGACTGATGATCTGCTCGCGCACGCAAAACAGCACGAGCCCGGCGACGTCGTAGATCTGCAGGCGTTTCATGATCTGCGCCCTGTGAGTCTCCACGGTCTTGATGCTCAGGCTCAGACCGTTGGCGATTTCCCGGGTGGATTTGCCCCGTACGACCAGACGCAGGATCTCGAGTTGGCGCGCGGTGAGGTTGTGGTTTTCCACTGGCTCCACCTTGCCCGATTGCCCACCGTTGAGCGCTTGATTGATCACGGTATGGGCAATGGCGGGGCTCAGGTAGCGCTCGTTTTTGCGCAGTGCGTGCAGCGCCTGTTCGATTTCAGTGGCGGTCGCATCCTTGAGCAGGTAGCCATGGGCCCCGCCCTCCAGAGCACGCATGATCATGTGTGGTTCGGTGTGCATCGACAGGATCAGCACTTTGGTGTCCGGCAGCGCCTTGATCAAGCGCTCCAGCGCATCAAGGCCGTTGCTGTCCTTCATGGAAATGTCGAGCAGGATGATGTCCGGTTTGAGCGCCTGCGTCAGTTCCAGCAATTGCTCGCCGTGAGCCGCTTCGCCAATCACGGCGTAGCCTGGAATATCCGACACCAACGCACGCACGCCCGCCCTGATCAGTGCGTGGTCGTCGACCAACAGAAGATTGCACGTCATGACGGCTTATGACTTATATCAGCACGCCCTCGGGCGCGGGGTTCCCAGGGAAATAAAGCCTGAATGTGAGTGCCTTTGCCGGAAGTACTTTCGACGCTGAAGGTGCCGCCAATCAACGCTGCCCGCTCCGACATACCCGCCATGCCGCGTTGGCCCTGTTCGGCAGGATTGAGCGCAGGCGCAAAGCCACGTCCATCATCGCTAACGCTCAAGGACAAACCCTCGGCACGACGTTGCAGACGCACAACCAGGTTGCTGGCGTCGGCGTGCCGCAAGATATTGGTCACTGCTTCCTGGGTGATGCGAAAGGCCGCCACGGCCATTTCCTCGGGAATGCCTGAAAGACGTTGCTGGCATTCCAGGCTCCACAACACCTGCGTATCGGCCAAGGTGCGCAACAGATGCGCGCGCAGGCTGGCCTCCAGGCCCAGGCTCGTCAATTGCCGGGGGTTGAGGATGGCCGAAACATCGCGCACCTTCGCCAGCGTCTCGTCCAGAGTGCTGTTGAGCGTTGTCCAGTGTGGCTGCAAGTCGTGGGGTAGGCGCCGTTGCAGCCAGTCGCTTTGCAGTTTGGCCGCCGTCAGCATCTGGCCGATGTCGTCGTGCAGCTCCCGGCTAAGCCGATGGCGTTCTGTTTCCTGGACCTGGAGCATGTGATCCGCCAACTCCTGAGGTTGAAACTGGATTGAACGGCCCCGCCGTCTTTTGGCATACCAGACAGTCAGGAATGCAACGAGATTGAGCGTCAGCAAGCTTAGCGGCAGTGCGAGGCCTGCCACGTACAGCGCCAGATTGCACACCATTGCGCCGACGCAAAGCACAGCGGCCAGCCGCCAGGCGTTTTTGGTGCTCGGCGGCCATAACTTGAAGGGTTTGTTGCTGGCGTGCATAAGAACTGTAGCCATCGAGTGTCTATTTGGCGGGCGCCGATGTTACCTCAAATACCCGGCGAATTAAGCGCTGAATTGTCGGACAACTCGATAAGACGGTTACCTGTAAGCGGCTATTGAATGAGTGGGTCGAGGAGCCGGTTGCCCACCATCCGGACCCTTCAAATGCTACTGGTGTGGCGTGTGCGGCCATCAGCGCATGAGTCTGCGGGCTTTGCTTGCAAGGCACCCGACGGTGTCCACCTCACAGGATGGACCGGGCTGGGCTCAACGGTTCCGATCCCTGAGCAGCAACCAAAGTGTTCGAGCAACTCCTGCTGTTCCTGGTCATCGAGCAACAGCTCGCCCGATTCCGGGTCAATCAGTTCGACCTGCCAGGCCAGCAGTGAAAAGCAGCGACGCAGAGACTCGAGCGTCTTGGGATGAATGCGCGCAGCGGCATGGGCGAAGTACAGCAAATAGCGCAGTTGACGGGCGAAGCTGGCAATGGGCGCGACGTGGGCCTTGTCCGCTTCACCGGCGATTTTTTGCAATGAATCCAGCAGGCCCTCGATGGCGTCCTTGTCATCGCTGATCAACTCCAGATGCGCCAGGCATTCATCTGAACGAGTCAGCAATGCCTGGGAATCGCTCAGAAACTCACTGTGTAGCTGATGCCACTCATTGCCGTTCAGCATGCGTAATCTCCACTGTCCATGTACGGCGATCGAAGGTCGCGCGTGGCGAGAGGCATCAAATTAGTGTTGAAGACAACGGAATGTATGTAGGCCGTTTCTGATTGTGTCCGATCGTTCGCACAACTTGCGACAGGGTCGGGCTTTCGGTGCCTGCTGCGCTGTTGCTGCCGGGCGGCCCGCCCACGCAGGTTGAACGGTTCGGGGGTTTTGTTGAGCACGACCACGAACCTGACTCCATTCGTTCAGTGAGAATGGCGTCACAGTAATGGCTATTAGAAACTACGAACATCAGGCTTGTCCTGAGGGTGGCTAAGGGCGACCCCTAGGGTCTGGCTGCCGATGCCTTTGAATTACGATTAAGGTCTGGCCGCACGTTGCCGATAGCGTATTAGCAGAATCAATATGAACCTTGCTCCAGGAGCAACAGATGGCTGGCATTCTCGACACGGTAGACCAACGCACACAACTGGTGGGTGAGAACCGCCTGGAAATTCTCATGTTTCGCCTGGCCGGCCGGCAGCTGTTTGCAATTAACGTGTTCAAGGTTCAGGAAGTGCTTCAGCTGCCCAAGCTCACGTTGATGCCCCAGCGTCACCCCTTTGTCTGCGGCGTGGTCAATCTGCGTGGGCAAACGCTGCCAGTTATTGATCTGTCGCAAGCGATCGGCATGCGTCCTTTGGTGCCGAGCCCGTCCAGCACGATCATCGTCACCGAGTACAACCGTTCGGTTCAGGCGTTTTTAGTCGGTGGCGTGGACCGCATCGTCAACATGAACTGGGAAGCCATTCTGCCGCCACCGACCAGTGCAGGTCGCCAGCATTATCTGACAGCCATCAGCAAGGTCGATGATCAGTTGGTGGAGATCATTGACGTGGAGAAGGTGCTCGCCGAAATCGTCCCTTACAGCGCCAAGGTTTCTCGCGAGAAGCTCGAGGACCCGGTGCTGGAACGCGCGCGCGGTCGTGAAGTGTTACTGGTCGACGACTCCAACGTTGCCTTGGCGCAGCTGCGCGAAACACTCGGGCAACTGGGGGTGAAGATGCACGTCGCCCGCGATGGCCTCAAAGCCTTGAACATGCTCAAGGCCTGGGCGGACACCGGCGAGGTCATGACCGACAAGCTGTTGATGGTTTTCACCGATGCGGAAATGCCGGAGATGGACGGCTACCGGCTGACCACCGAAATCCGCAATGACCCTCGACTGCGCGGGCTCTACGTGGTGCTGCACACCTCGCTTTCCGGCAGTTTCAACGAGTCCATGGTCAAGAAGGTCGGTTGCGATAACTTCCTCTCCAAGTTCCAGCCAGACAAACTGGTGGACGTGGTGCGTGAGCGCTTGATGCTCGACAACCAGTAACCAGCCTTTTCCAGCCCTCGTGACCGGTTTTGAACCGCTTGCGGGGGCTTTTTTTTTATATCTGTATGGCTGTGGCCAGTCATTGCCTCGTATACAGTGGCGCCTTTATCGCTCGCAAGAAGGAAGCGTTCATGGCACAGCTCAGTGCGTTGTATCGGTACCCCCTCAAATCCTGCAAGGCCGAATCGCTGCAACAGGCGAGTTTCGACCAGTTGGGGCTGGCCGGTGATCGACGCTGGATGCTGGTGGACGAGAGCAATGGCCGGTTTTTCACTCAGCGGGCGCTGCCGCAGATGTCGCAACTGTCGGTGCTCTGGAACCAGGCCGGTGGCGTGACGATATCGGCGCCAGGCCATGAAGCGCTGGACGTGCCGGTGCCAGAAGATGTTGAAGCGAACCTGCGAGGTATTACGGTCTGGCGCGACTCCTTCCGCGTGCCGGACGCAGGTGATGAAGCGGCGCGCTGGGTCAGCGATTTCATCGGCAAGCCGACGCGCATGGTGCACATGCCGGCAGAGCGGGCGCGCTGGTTGCCCAGCGGATTTGGCGAGACCAATGACCGTGTGAGCTTCGCTGATGGTTTTCCGTTGTTGCTGATTGGTCAGGCGTCGGTCGACGATTTATCCGGCAAGATCGGCCGCCAGCAGGAGATGCTGCGCTTCAGGCCGAATCTGGTAGTGGAGGGCGCACAAGCCTTCGCCGAGGACGGCTGGAAGCGCATCCGCATCGGTGAGATGGAATTCCGTCTACTCGTCGGCTGTGCGCGGTGCATCCTTACCACCATTGACCCGGCGACCGGCCAACGCACCGAAGACCGCGAACCGCTGACGACGCTCAAGACCTATCGTGAGTGGGAAGGCAATATATGGTTCGGGCAGAACGTGGTCAGCGATGGACCCGGCGTGCTTGAAGTCGGGATGAAAGTTGAGGTGTTGGAGTAACGTGCAACTCGGGATCGCGGCCAACGCGGTTCCGGTAGGAGCCAACTTGTTGGCGAGCGGGGCGATACGGTGTGTCAGGTGTATCGCCTCGCGAACAAGTTCGCTCCTACAGGATCGCGTTACAAATCATCAAAAAACCGTTCATGCCAATCCACCAGCGGCTGCGGTGCATTGAGCTTCTGGCCATAGATCACTGCATACGACAGCACGTTCTGCACATATTGACGTGTTTCATCGAACGGGATGCTCTCCACCCACACATCGAACGCCAGATGGTTTGCGCCCCGCAGCCATTGCCGCACGCGGCCTGGGCCTGCGTTGTAAGCCGCTGAGGCCAACACGCGGTTGCCGTTGAACTGGCTGTGCACCTGGCTCAGATAGGCCGCGCCCAACTGAATGTTCTTGTCCGGGTCCAGCACCTGGGCCGGGGAGGCCAGAGGAATGCTGAACTTGCGTGCGGTTTCCTTGGCGGTGGCTGGCATCAGTTGCATCAGGCCGCTGGCACCGACGCCTGAACGTGCATCGTCCATGAACGCGCTTTCCTGACGCGTGATCGCAAACACCCAGCTCGAATGCAGACCGCGCACCTGAGCTTCGCGCACCAGAGTGTCGCGGTGAGCCATCGGGAAGCGAATATCCAGGTCATCCCAATACTGCGCCTGACTGATCGTGCGGATCGCCGGGAAATACCACTTCATGTCATAGGCCAGTTTGGCCTGGGCGACCATTTCGTCCCGGGTGAAGCGGCGGGTGACGTGGTACCACTCGCGACGCCCGTCGACGATCTGCCCGCGCTGATAAAACTCAAGAGCCCGGCGCACCCCCGGGGTGTTGCGCACCTTATTGATGGTGGCCTGACTGAGCATCAGCGGCTTGTTGTTCAGTTGGTAGGGGGTCTGTGTGCGGTCAGCGGCCAGAAAGCCGTAGAAATCACGTTCTCTGGCGACTGATTTGTACAGCGCTGGCAGCAGCGGGCTGTTGGGTTGCGACAGCTCCAGCGTCCGCGCCTGCCAGTAGCGCCAGCGGTTAGTGGTCGCCAGGGTTTGCGGCAAACGTCGGGTCAGTTCGTAAGCGTCGTTCCAGCGCGCCAGACGCAATAGCAAGCGCAGACGCCATTCGGTCACCGTGTCGTCGCGCAGGTCAGGGTCGTACCGGGTCATCACCTCCAGCGCCCGGCCATCGTAGCTGCGGGCCAGGGTCAGGCCGATTTCCTTGGCGATCTGCACTTGTTCTTCATGGGAGAAGCGCAGTGTAGGGGCGTATGCGTCCAGCAGTTCCAGGGCGCGCTGCGGGTCCTGCTTGGCAAGACGACGCAGGCCCAGGCCCACAACGTCGGACATCGCCTCGTCAGCTGGCAGGAATTGTGGCTGGTTATTGACCATCTCTGGTTTCTGCGCCACGGCGATCAGCAGGCGACCTTGAGGCGCAAGGGAGTTCAGGCTGTTGACCAACTGATTGGCCAGCGCGTAATTGCGGGTCTGCGCGGCCAGTTTGGCGCGCTGCCAGCGTTTCTGTTCAGTGAGTTGACCTTCGGCGGCCCATTGAGCGAAAAACGCATCGCAGGCGGCGGGTAGGGTCTTGCCAGTCATCCACAGCTTCTCGGCGTTGGCATAACCTTCGGCGCGCAAGTTGTGACCCAACTGGTACTGGCCATACAGGCAGTCCAATTCAACGAAATTGTTCTTGGGGTCGTAGTGTTCGACAAACGGCTGCCAGTCGCCACGGGAAGCCAGCAGGCGCAGCCAGCGCAGCTTCATGTAGTTGGCCTGAGGCAGATCGCCGTGGTCAGCGAAGAATTTTTCGACTTCCTGATTGCTTGCGGTGTTAAGCCGGGCGGTCAGCTCGTCGTAAGCCAGATACGGCTCAAGGGGGTAATCGGCCAGCGCCGCGCCGTACATTCGGTAAGGACCGGCGTCGCCTTTGGCCAGCGCACGCTTGGCCTCATCGTAATACTGGCGTTGTTGGGAAAGGTCGACCGCTTGAACGGACTGGGCGGCGGTCGCCGACAGAAGCAGGCAGGACAAAAGACTGAACAAACGACTGCGCATGAGACTTCCGTGCAGATGGATCGTGAAAAGTGCCGACAGCTTAGCGGTTTGCCACCGCGGGTTGAAGTGTCGTGGCATCGACGGTCACGGATAGCAACAAACGGCGCGTATAAATACTGTTATTTGGATCGAGGGCGCCACATCTGTCATCCAATGCCCACATCGATTGGGTATCTCAGGTAGAATGCGCGCCCGGTTTTTGGAGAAGCTCATGACCCTGCTCAAATTCAGCGATGTGTCCCTTGCGTTCGGCGCTATGCCGCTATTAGACAAGGTGTCGTGGCAGATCGCCCGTGGTGAGCGGGTCTGCATCATCGGCCGTAATGGCACCGGTAAATCCAGCATGCTCAAGCTGGTCAAAGGCGTGCAAAAGCCCGACGACGGCAGTGTCTGGCGTGCGCCCGGTCTGAAAATCGGCGAATTGCCCCAGGAACTGCCCGTAGCCGACGAACGTACCGTGTTCGACGTCGTGGCCGAAGGTCTGGATGGCGTGGGCGCCTTGCTCGCCGAGTACCATCACCTGAGCCAGAACATCGTCACCGCCGAGGACCTGGACAAGCTGATGCACGTCCAGCAGGACCTCGAAGCTCGTGACGGCTGGCGCTTGCAGCAACTGGTCGACAGCACCTTGAGCCGTCTGCAGTTGCCCGCCGACAAAACCCTTGCCGAACTCTCCGGCGGCTGGCGTCGCCGGGTGTTGCTGGCCCAGGCGCTGGTCTCCGAACCTGACCTGCTGCTGCTCGACGAACCCACCAACCACCTGGACATCGGCGCGATTGCCTGGCTGGAAGAAGCGCTCAAGGATTTCCAGGGTGCTGTTCTCTTTATCACGCACGACCGGTCCTTCCTGCAGAACCTCGCCACGCGCATCCTCGAACTGGATCGCGGCGGCCTGATCGACTGGAACGGCGACTACGCCAGCTTCCTGGTGCACAAGGAAGCGGCGCTGGCGGCGGAAGAAACCGCAAACGCACTGTTCGACAAGCGTCTGGCCCAAGAAGAAGTCTGGATCCGTCAGGGCATCAAGGCACGTCGCACCCGTAACGAAGGCCGCGTCCGTGCGCTGAAAGAACTGCGCGTCGAGCGCAGCGAACGTCGTGAGCGTACCGGCAAGGCCAACATTCAGCTTGATACCGCTGACAAGTCAGGCAAGCAGGTAATGGTGCTCGATAACGTCAGCTTCGCTCACCCGGGCGGCCCGATGCTGATCAAGGACTTCTCCATGGTCCTGCAGCGCGAAGACCGCATTGGTCTGTTGGGCGCCAACGGTACTGGCAAAACCACGCTGCTTAAGTTGATGCTCGATAACCTGCAACCTACCAGCGGCACTGTGGAAGTGGGCACGCGTCTGGACGTCGCCTATTTCGATCAGCTGCGTCATCAACTGGATCTGGAAAAGACCGTTATCGACAACGTGGCCGAAGGGCGCGATTTTATCGATATCGACGGCCAGAGCCGCCACGTCCTGAGTTACCTGGGCGATTTCCTGTTCAGCCCACAACGTGCCCGCACGCCGGTCAAGGCGTTGTCCGGTGGCGAGCGTGCGCGTCTGTTGCTGGCCAAGCTGTTCAGCAAGCCGGCCAACCTGCTGGTGCTCGACGAGCCGACCAACGACCTGGACGTAGAGACCCTCGAGCTGCTTGAAGAAGTGCTGTTGACCTTCAAGGGCACCGTGTTGATGGTCAGCCACGACCGGGCATTCCTCGATAACGTCGTGACCAGCACCCTGGTGTTCGAAGGCGAAGGCAAGGTTCGTGAGTTCGTCGGTGGTTATCAGGACTGGCTGCGTCAGGGCGGTTCGCCGCGTCTGTTGGGCGTGACTGACAGCAAATCCGGCAAAGCGGAACTGGCCACTGCGGTGACTGCCGCCGAGCCGGTGGCGGCTGCTGAAATGCCGGTCGCGAAGAAGAAGCTGAGCTACAAACTTCAGCGTGAGCTGGAAGCGTTGCCGGGGCAGATCGATGCGGTTGAGTCGAAGATGGCAGTGCTGACGGCTGAGATGGCCGAGCCTGCTTTCTATCAGCGTCCTGCCGAGCAAACCACTGCCGTCATCGCGCAGCTCGAAAGCCTGCAAGGTGAGCTCGACGGCTTGCTGGAACGCTGGGCCGAGCTGGACGACTGATTGCTTGAAGTGGTGATGTAAAAAAGCCCGAGCCCCTTCAAGGGCTCGGGCTTTTTGCTGGCGCGGTAGGCGCGTGCTTACTCGGCGCGCTTGACCAGACGTACAGCCAGCACGTCGCAGGGCGCACCGTGCAGCACGTCATTGGCTGTTGAGCCCAGCAGCAGTGACAGACCATGACGGCCATGGCTGCCAACCACGATCAAGTCACAGTGATGTTCCTTGGCAAGCTGGTGGATTTCCTGGCGCGGTTGGCCGTAGGTCAGATGACTGTCGCCAGTCTTCACTTCCGGGTACTTGAGCTTCAGAGCTTCAAGCTTTTCCTTGGCCTGGTCGAACTGTTGCTGTTGCAGTTGCGAAAGATCCATAGGGACATCGCCACCGAATGCCATGGCCATTGGCTCCACGATGTGCACCAGCGACAGCTTGGCTTCGCTGGCCAGCGCCAGATTCATGGCCCGTTTGATGACCGGATCGCACTCTTCAGTGAGGTCCACGGCAACCAAAATATGTGTATAGGACATGGGATGTTCCTTCTGAGGTTTGCGATGGTTTTAATTATGGCTCTTTTCACGCGCCTCATGGCACGCCTTTGTGTCTGCAACTGCGGCCATTTCATTCAGGGAACAGGCAAATGACGGTATGGATCGTGATTGCAATCCTCGCCGCCGTCCTGAGCCCGTTGGTCTGGCTGCGTCCGTCGCGGCAGCAGAGTGGCAGAATGGCGTTGCGGATGGAAGCCAGACGCATGGGGTTGGCGATGCAATTAATGCCGCAGGACTGGCCGCACTGGCTGCCCAAGGAGCCGCCGAGCCCGTGCGCGCAGTACCATCGTCCGCGCCGATCGTCCAAGCCAGACAGCTGGGTGTACTTTCAGACAGAACCTGGGTTGTGGCTCAATAAATGGCGCGAGCCCTGCGAGGACGCGCGTTTGTTGGAGCAATTTAAGACTCTGCCAGCCGATACGTACAAGGTTGAGGCGGGCAAGCAACTGATCGCTTTGTACTGGGGCGAGAAGGGCGAAGAGCAAGTGTTGCAGCGCATTGCAGCGGTGCTCAAAGCACTCGCCTGAGTAGCCTCCTGCCAAATCGCAGGCATTAAAAAGCCCGATAACAACATCGGGCCGGGGTTGGCCAGGCAGGCCGATAATTCTGTGTGCGTTCAACTCGGGGCACTCTGCGTTGCAGCGCCGCTAATTGAGTGCAGATTCGCTACGATGTCTCGAAACGACCCGTCTTGATGCGCAGTGCGCTGAATGTAGACCTTATTGGTGCATTTGTCTGCGGCTGATCCAATTTTTTCTCTTTTTATAAGCATCTCTCGCCTTTCGAGCATTTCACGTTCATTTCTCGCGTTTAACTTCATCAACGCAATGAATGCGTGCGTATCAATCTCGCCTGCCAACCCGGATTTGCCGCTTATGCCCCCTGTCGCCTCAATTGACAATTGCCGGAATATGGATGAAGGTAGGCGCACCCAATCAAACGGGCGTATGAATTGAGCGTTTGCCGTAGGAATGCTCTGACAGACGCCCGAGTCGTGTCGACGGGGTGCCTGGTGTTTGGTGGTCGGTAGCGGCGATATCGCCGTGTCTTTCGCCGGAATCAGCGTCCGATGCGTATTGTTCAGCTTCCATATCGTGGAGATCAGTTGATGATTTACGAAGGTAAAGCCATCACGGTTACGGCTCTTGAAAGTGGCATCGTCGAACTGAAGTTCGACCTCAAGGGTGAGTCCGTCAACAAGTTCAACCGCCTCACCCTCAATGACTTGCGTCAGGCCATTGAAGCCATCAAAGCCGATGGCTCGGTCAAGGGCGTCATCGTCACCAGCGGTAAAGACGTGTTCATCGTCGGCGCTGACATCACTGAATTCGTTGAAAACTTCAAGCTGCCAGACGCAGAGCTGGTCGCGGGCAACCTGGAAGCCAACCGGATTTTCAGTGATTTTGAAGACCTGAACGTGCCAACCGTTGCCGCGATCAATGGGATCGCGCTGGGTGGTGGCCTTGAAATGTGCCTGGCCGCTGACTTCCGTGTGATGTCCACCACGGCCAAGATCGGTCTGCCAGAGGTCAAACTCGGCATTTACCCGGGTTTCGGCGGCACCGTTCGCCTGCCACGCCTCATCGGCGTCGACAATGCTGTGGAGTGGATCGCCTCCGGCAAAGACAATCGCGCCGAAGATGCACTGAAAGTGGGCGCGGTCGATGCGGTTGTCGTTCCTGAAAAGCTTCAGGAAGCGGCACTGGACCTGATCAAGCGCGCCATTTCCGGCGAGTTCGATTTCAAGGCCAAGCGTCAACCCAAGCTTGAAAAGCTCAAGCTCAACGCCATTGAGCAGATGATGGCCTTCGAAACCGCCAAAGGTTTCGTTGCCGGTCAAGCGGGCCCGAACTATCCGGCGCCGGTCGAAGCGATCAAAACTATCCAGAAGGCTGCCAACTTCGGTCGCGACAAGGCGCTTGAAGTCGAAGCCGCCGGTTTCGTCAAGCTGGCGAAAACCTCGGCTGCCGAGAGCCTGATCGGGCTGTTCCTCAACGATCAGGAACTGAAAAAGAAAGCCAAAATCTACGACGAAGTCGCCAAGGACGTGAAGCAGGCAGCCGTGCTCGGCGCTGGGATCATGGGCGGTGGTATCGCTTATCAGTCGGCTGTCAAAGGCACGCCGATCCTGATGAAAGACATTCGTGAAGAAGCCATTCAACTGGGTCTTGGCGAAGCGTCAAAGCTACTCGGCAAGCGCGTTGAAAAAGGTCGGCTGACGCCAGACAAAATGGCTGAAGCGCTCAATGCGATTCGTCCTACATTGTCTTACGGCGATTTCGGCAACGTCGATCTGGTCGTCGAGGCCGTGGTCGAGAACCCGAAGGTCAAGCAAGCCGTGCTGGCGGAAGTCGAAGGGCAGGTGGGCGAAGACACCATCCTGGCTTCCAACACATCGACCATCTCCATCAGCTTGCTGGCTAAGGCTCTCAAGCGTCCGGAAAACTTCGTCGGCATGCACTTCTTCAACCCGGTGCACATGATGCCGTTGGTAGAAGTCATTCGCGGCGAGAAGTCCAGTGAAGTGGCCGTCGCAACCACCGTGGCCTACGCCAAGAAAATGGGCAAAAACCCGATCGTGGTCAACGACTGCCCGGGCTTCTTGGTCAACCGCATCCTGTTCCCGTACTTCGGCGGTTTCGCCAAGCTGGTCAGCGCTGGCGTCGACTTCGTGCGCATCGACAAAGTGATGGAAAAATTCGGCTGGCCAATGGGCCCGGCGTACCTGATGGACGTGGTCGGCATCGACACTGGCCACCACGGTCGCGACGTCATGGCCGAAGGCTTCCCGGATCGCATGAAGGACGACCGTCGTTCCGCGGTTGACGCGCTGTATGAGGCAGATCGCCTGGGCCAGAAGAACGGCAAAGGCTTCTACGTTTACGAGACCGACAAGAAGGGCAAACCGAAGAAGGTCGTGGATGCTTCCGTGCTGGAAGTGCTCAAGCCGATTGTCTACGAACACCGTGAAGTCAGCGACGAAGACATCATCAACTGGATGATGATCCCATTGTGCCTGGAGACCGTGCGTTGCCTGGAAGACGGCATCGTCGACACGGCCGCTGAGGCTGACATGG
This sequence comes from Pseudomonas rosaeacicularis, assembly GCF_057128745.1. NCBI lineage: Bacteria > Pseudomonadati > Pseudomonadota > Gammaproteobacteria > Pseudomonadales > Pseudomonadaceae > Pseudomonas > Pseudomonas rosaeacicularis. The sequence continues at coordinate 82,901 of NZ_JBSKHT010000014.1, read as the reverse complement.
GCCTGATTTACGGCATCGGTTTCCCTCCGTTCCGCGGCGGCGCACTGCGCTATATCGACTCGATCGGTGTTGCGCAATTCGTAGCCCTGGCTGACCAATACGCTGATCTGGGCGCGCTGTACCACCCCACTGCGAAGCTGCGCGAGATGGCCAAAAACGGCCAGAGCTTCTTCGGTTAAGTGCCCAACGAGTAGGTGAATATATGAGCTTGAATCCGAAAGACGTCGTGATTGTCGACTTCGGTCGCACCCCGATGGGCCGCTCCAAGGGTGGCATGCACCGCAATACCCGCGCTGAGGACATGTCGGCGCACTTGATCAGCAAGTTGCTGGAACGCAACGCCAAGGTCGACCCGGCAGAAGTCGAGGACGTGATCTGGGGCTGCGTCAACCAGACCCTGGAGCAGGGCTGGAACATCGCGCGCATGGCGTCGCTGATGACCCAGATCCCGCACACGTCGGCTGCGCAGACCGTGAGCCGCCTGTGCGGTTCGTCCATGAGCGCGCTGCATACCGCCGCTCAAGCGATCATGACCGGTAACGGGGATGTGTTCGTCATCGGCGGGGTCGAGCACATGGGCCACGTCGGCATGATGCACGGCGTCGATCCCAACCCGCACATGTCGCTTTATGCCGCCAAGGCGTCGGGCATGATGGGCTTGACCGCTGAAATGCTTGGCAAGATGCACGGCGTGACCCGCGAGCAACAGGACGCGTTCGGCGTGCGTTCTCATCGTCTCGCGCATCAGGCCACCGTTGAGGGCAACTTCAAAGACGAAATCATCCCGATGCAAGGGTATGACGAGAACGGCTTCCTGAAGATGTTTGACTACGACGAGACCATCCGTCCAGAAACCACGCTGGAAAGTCTGGCCGCGTTGAAACCTGCGTTCAACCCTAAAGGCGGCACCGTGACAGCGGGTACTTCCTCGCAAATCACCGATGGCGCTTCCTGCATGATCGTGATGTCCGGGCAGCGTGCCATGGACCTCGGCATCCAGCCGTTGGCGGTTATTCGTTCGATGGCGGTGGCGGGCGTGGATCCTGCGATCATGGGCTACGGCCCGGTCCCGGCGACCCAGAAAGCACTCAAGCGGGCGGGCCTCTCCATCGGGGATATCGACTACTTTGAACTCAATGAAGCCTTCGCCGCGCAAGCGCTGCCAGTGCTGAAAGATTTGAAAGTGCTCGACAAGATGGAAGAGAAGGTTAACCTGCACGGCGGCGCTATCGCCCTGGGCCATCCATTTGGATGTTCCGGAGCGCGTATCTCCGGTACCTTGCTCAATGTCATGAAGCAGAAAGGCGGCACCCTGGGTGTTGCGACCATGTGCATTGGTCTGGGACAGGGCATCACCACCGTGTTTGAACGCGTTTAATCCGGTGTGATGTTGCAAGCCGGGGCCAGGTGCCCCGGCTTTTGTTTTTTCCGGGAAATGTTTTTTGGCAGTTTTTTTCGCTGCATTTTGCGAGGGCCGCACCATGAAGCTGCAACCAGGTCTCTACCGTCATTACAAAGGCCCCGAGTACCGTGTTTTCGGTGTCGCGCGGCATTCCGAGACCGAGGAAGAAGTGGTGTTCTATCAAGCGCTATATGGCGAATACGGGCTCTGGGTCCGGCCGTTGAGCATGTTTGTGCAGTCGGTCGAGGTTGACGGCGAGCACGTGCCGCGCTTTGCTTTGGTCGAGGCCGAGCCCGACCGTTTCACGCAGTCTTGAGGCTGGCGGTTGTAATACCCCGTGCTTGACCTCACCTTGTAGCCACTATATATAGCGGGGCCTCGACGGCTCTCTCGTCTTTTTTCTAGCATTCAGGAATTTTCCGATCCATGGGCAAATCGCTGGTCATTGTGGAATCCCCGGCTAAGGCCAAGACCATCAACAAGTATTTGGGCAACCAGTACGTGGTGAAGTCGAGTATCGGCCATATCCGAGACCTGCCCACCAGCGGTTCGGCTAGCGCCAGCAAGGAGCCTGCCGCCAAGCGTGGCAAGGCCGTTGCCGGTGAAGCCCCCGCGTTGTCGCCCAAGGAAAAGGCCAAGCGCCAGTTGGTTGCCCGTATGGGCGTCGATCCGGACCACGGCTGGAAAGCCAAATACGAAATCCTTCCCGGCAAGGAGAAGGTGATCGAGGAGCTGCGTCGTCTGGCTAAAGACGCCGACACCATCTATCTCGCGACGGACTTGGACCGCGAAGGGGAAGCCATTGCCTGGCACCTGCGCGAAGCTATTGGCGGTGATGACTCTCGCTACAAGCGCGTGGTGTTCAACGAAATCACCAAGAAGGCCATTCAGGAGGCTTTCTCCAAACCGGGTGAGCTGGACATTGATAGGGTCAACGCGCAGCAGGCCCGTCGCTTCCTCGATCGCGTTGTCGGTTACATGGTCTCGCCGCTGCTGTGGCAGAAAATTGCTCGTGGCCTGTCTGCCGGTCGCGTGCAATCGGTCGCCGTGAAGCTGGTAGTGGAGCGTGAGCGTGAAATCCGCGCGTTCAACCCGGAAGAATACTGGGAAGTTCACGCTGACCTGGGCACTGCCAAGGGCGCCAATGTGCGCTTTGAAGTCGCTCGGGAAAACGGCGAAGCGTTCAAGCCGCTTAACGAAACCCACGCCATGGCTGCACTGGAAAAGCTGAAAGTCTCGGCCTATTCCATCGTCAGGCGCGAAGACAAGCCGACCAGCAGCAAGCCCTCGGCGCCGTTCATCACGTCAACTTTGCAGCAGGCCGGTAGCAACCGGCTGGGCTTCGGCGTGAAGAAAACCATGATGATGGCCCAGCGCTTGTACGAGGCCGGCTACATCACCTACATGCGTACCGACTCCACCAACCTGTCGGCTGACGCTGTGGCCATGGCCCGCACTTATATCGAAACCGAGTTTGGCAAAAAGTATCTGCCGGAATCGCCTCTGGTTTACAGCAGCAAGGAAGGCGCTCAAGAGGCTCACGAAGCGATTCGACCTTCGGACGTCAATACGCACCCGAGCAAGTTGACGGGGATGGAGCGTGACGCCGAGCGTCTTTACGAGCTGATCTGGCGCCAGTTCGTGGCCTGCCAGATGCCGCCTGCGCAATACTTGTCTACCACAGTCAGCGTCGCTGCCGGTGAGTTCGAACTGCGTGCCAAGGGCCGCATCCTCAAGTTCGACGGTTACACCCGCGTCATGCCGCAAATGGCCAAGCCGGGCGACGATGACGTGCTGCCTGACATGGCCCAGGGCGACAAGATGAAGCTGATCAAGCTTGATCCGACCCAGCATTTCACCAAGCCGCCAGCGCGCTACTCCGAGGCGAGCCTGGTAAAAGAAATGGAAAAACGCGGCATCGGTCGTCCTTCGACCTACGCTGCGATCATTTCGACCATCCAGGACCGTGGCTATGTAGCGCTGCACAACCGCCGCTTCTACTCGGAAAAGATGGGCGACATCGTCACTGAGCGTCTGTCCGAGAGCTTCTCGAACCTGATGGACTATGGCTTTACGGCCGGCATGGAAGAGAACCTCGACGACGTGGCCCAGGGCGGTCGTGACTGGAAGAACGTGCTCGACGAGTTCTACGGCGACTTCAAGAAAAAACTGGAAGTGGCCGAAGCCGCTGACAGTGGCATGCGTGCCAACCAGCCAGTGATGACTGACATCCCGTGCAAGGTGTGTGGTCGTCCGATGCAGATTCGTACTGCATCGACCGGTGTATTCCTTGGCTGTTCAGGCTACAGCCTGCCAGTGAAGGAGCGCTGCAAGGCAACGGTCAACCTGACGCCGGGCGATGAGATTGCCGAAGACGACGAAGGCGAGTCTGAATCCCGCGTATTGCGCGGCAAGCATCGCTGCCCGATCTGCAGCACGGCGATGGATGCCTACCTGCTGGATGAGAAGCGCAAGCTGCACATCTGCGGTAATAACCCGGACTGCGCAGGTTACGAGGTCGAAGAAGGTACCTACCGGATCAAGGGCTACGAAGGCCCGAGCGTGGAGTGCGATAAGTGTGGCGGCGAAATGCAACTCAAGACGGGCCGTTTCGGCAAGTTCTTCGGGTGCACCAACTGCAAGAACACCCGCAAGCTGCTGAAAAGCGGTGAAGCGGCGCCTCCGAAGATGGATCCGGTGAAAATGCCGGAACTCAAGTGCGACAAGGTAGACGATACCTACATCTTGCGTGACGGCGCCTCGGGCTTGTTCCTGGCCGCCAGCCAGTTCCCGAAAAACCGCGAGACTCGTGCGCCTTTGGTCATGGAAATCGCGCCGCACAAAGACGAGATCGATCCGAAGTACCACTTCTTGTGCGAAGCGCCGAAGAAAGATCCGGACGGCCGACCAAGTGTTATCCGCTACAGTCGCAAGTCCAAAGAACAGTACGTGCAGACTGAAGTCGAAGGCAAGCCAACCGGCTGGCGTGCGTTCTACGACGGCAAAGCGTGGAAGGTCGAAGACAAGCGCTGATCATGAGCGCCTGACTCCACTGGCAGGCGCGTGCGGTTTGCGTTAAAAGTGTCCCTCGGTTCGCCGGGGGATTTTTTTGTCCCGATGATGAATACCGTCTGTGCCGGTTCTTACTCGTCAATGGTGGAGGCCACTGTCATGGCTCACGAACTCTATACCCGTACCAATCAGAAACTTTTTTTTGCAGGTCTGGCACTCGAAGCCATGGCCAAGGCAAAAACCAGCGGGGCGATGAATGCTCAAGGCCTGGAGACGGCTGAACGTGAGGCGGCGGTGTTTCATTTGTATGGTGCGCTGCTCGGGCTATGCCACGAGATCGCAGGCTATTACCGACTCCCGCAAGCCAGTGCGCCCCGTGCTGAAACACTGCTGACCCCGCAAGTGCTTGAGGCAATCGCGATCCCGGAGATGGCGGAACTGGTAGAGCTGGCCCAGCAGAGAGAAACCTGGTTGGCACAGCTGTTGGAGTCCTACAACGCATTGTTTCAACCGCCACGGGCGCCGAAAAAACCCAAAGGTGACGTCACTCAGCCGCTGATTATCTCAGTGGGCAGTGAAGAGCAGGCTGAGCCAGAGCTGAGCCGGGAAGAGATGGAAAGCTGGCGTCAGCAGCTCAAGGGGCTGGCAATACGCTTCAGGGAAGGTCTCAGCGAGTGCTGAATCCGGGTGATCGATGGACTAGGGCCTGAGGCATCCGGCTGGTACAATGCCGGCCTTTCGTGGAGAACTGTGTTAATGCCAACGTCTTTTCTGGAAATTGTCGAACTGCCTGACGGCCGTATCGAGCTACGTCGTGCTGAAGATGAAGGGTCGTTGGTTACCCTGAATTTTTCGGAAGACGCCAAAGTTTTTCTGCAAGGCCAACATGTTGAAGTTGCCAAGGCGATGTTGAGCGTTGGTGTCCAGATGGCCGGTCGTCTTGCCGAAGGCGAGCTGGAAAAAGACGATGGCCCCCGGGTGCTTCACTGATTCACCGCTGTTCTGCCTACAGCATACTTTTTGTCGGACTCTCGCCTCTGAGACGTCCTGCAGGTCCTGAAACGCAACTGCCTGGCGATCTTAGCCCAGGCGAATGTTCAGGCTTTGCGCATCCCCAATCCTTGCTGCGCTGACAAGCTGTTGCCGCGCGGCGCCGCTGATCAGACTGATCCAGCTAACTACGGTATGACTACGCCCGAGCCTCAGGGCTTCTCGCGTCAACTCAAGTGCGCTTTGTGTGCCGCGTGGTTGCAACAGAAGAATGCGTTCCCGGTTCAGCCCCGCGTCTCTCAACCATGCCTGTGTCACGCTCGCTGGCGGAGCGATCAACGTCAGCCAGCGTGCATCCTGATCCTGGCTCAGTTCGCGCAAGATAGGCGCCAGTAGATTCAGGCAGTTCCCGGCCGCCCCACGCAATGACAACTCACTGAAAGCTTCCGGTTCGTTACTCCACGGCGCTTCGATCACATCTTCAAGGATCGGAACATTGAGCATCGGCGCCAGCGGTTGCGCCATGAATGCTTCGAACAATGGCAGTTGCGCATGTTGTTGGTGTGTCTGTGGGAACTGCATAAACGTTCTCCTTAGCGGCGAATGACGCCGACGCTCAACCCTTCGATAACCAGATCCTGGTCTTTGAGGTTCACTTCAATGGGGGCGAAGTCCGGGTTTTCTGCGATCAACCAGACTCTGCTGCCTTCGCGCTTGAATCGTTTGACGGTCACTTCATCGCCGATACGGGCTACCACGATCTGACCATTACGGGCCTCGCGGGTGGTGTGCACCGCTAGCAGATCACCATCCAGAATGCCGACATCTTTCATGCTCATGCCGTGTACGCGTAGGAGGTAGTCAGCGCTGGGATGGAAAAAGGCGGGGTTGATGCTCAGGGATTCTTCGATGTGTTGCTGCGCCAGGATAGGGGCGCCGGCAGCGACTCGGCCAATGATCGGCAGACCGCTATCGTCTGCCTTGGCTTCGAAGCCGGGTATGCGGATGCCACGGGAGGCGCCCGGGGTCATTTCGATAGCGCCCTTACGGGCAAGGGCTTTAAGATGTTCTTCGGCGGCGTTGGGCGACTTGAAGCCCAGTTCCTGAGCGATTTCCGCACGGGTAGGCGGATAGCCATTGTCTTCCAGGCAGCGTTTTATGAAATCAAGGATTTCGGCTTGGCGTGACGTGAGTTTGATCATGGGGCTCGCTCTGTCTTTTTATACAGTGACTGGGATTATATACAGTGAATTGAACTTGGCAATCCTCCTTTTCAGTTCACGCGCCAGGTGGTTGCAATCCCGATAAAACGGCCGCCATCAAGGGGCGGGCTACAGGCCCCGACGTATATGATTAAATGCACGTGACCGAGCGGCCAGAAAACGAACGGCAGGGTTGACAGTCACCCGGCTGAAACGTATGTTTCAAACAGTTGTTTGTCAGGCAGAGAACCATGGCCCAGTCGGAAACAGTTGAACGAATTCTCGATGCAGCGGAACAGTTGTTCGCAGAAAAAGGTTTTGCCGAGACCTCCCTCAGGCTGATTACCAGCAAGGCGTCAGTCAATCTGGCGGCAGTTAATTATCATTTTGGCTCGAAGAAGGCGCTGATCCAGGCGGTGTTCTCGCGTTTCCTGGGGCCGTTCTGCATCAGTCTCGATCGTGAGTTGGAGCGTCGTCAGGCCAAACCCGATCACAAGCCCACCCTTGAAGAACTGCTGGAAATCCTCGTCGAGCAGGCGCTCGTGGTTCAGCCCCGCAGCGGCAATGACCTGTCGATCTTCATGCGCCTGCTGGGTCTTGCGTTCAGCCAGAGCCAGGGCCATTTGCGGCGTTATCTGGAAGACATGTACGGCAAGGTGTTCCGCCGCTATATGTTGCTGGTCAACGAAGCGGCCCCGCGCATCCCCCCCATTGAATTGTTCTGGCGTGTGCACTTCATGCTGGGCGCCGCTGCGTTCAGCATGTCGGGCATCAAGGCCTTGCGCGCGATTGCCGAGACCGACTTCGGCGTCAACACCTCGATCGAGCAGGTCATGCGGCTGATGGTGCCGTTTCTGGCCGCGGGCATGCGCGCCGAAACCGGCGTGACCGACACAGCGATGATCAGCGCTCAGCTCAAGCCCCGCACTAAAAGCCAGGCCCCTGCCAAAGTCTGATCGCAGGCGGATGCCTTCGCATTTGCGTCGCATCCGTCGATCAAGCACCATGCCCGCCATGTGCATGGTTTGTTGAAGGATTTTCGTATGAGTTCTGGCCGCCAAGGCTCCCTGATGGTGGACGTCGCCGGTACCTGGCTGACGTCTGAAGACCGTCAGTTTCTGCGTCAACCCGAAGTGGGTGGCCTGATCATTTTTGCTCGCAACATCGAAAGCCCGCGTCAGGTTCGCGAACTCAGCGCGTCCATCCGCGCGATCCGGCCTGATCTATTGCTCGCCGTGGACCAAGAGGGCGGACGTGTTCAGCGTCTGCGTCAGGGCTTCGTGCGATTGCCCGCGATGCGCCACATTGCCGATAAGCCCAATGCTGAGTCGTTGGCCGAAGCTTGCGGCTGGCTGATGGCGACTGAAGTGCTCTCGGTCGGTCTGGACTTGAGTTTTGCGCCCGTGCTGGACCTCGATTACCAGCGTAGCGCCGTCGTCGGCACCCGAGCCTTCGAGGGCGACCCGGAGCGCGCCGCCTTGTTGGCAGGCGCCTTCATCCGTGGCATGAACGCCGCTGGGATGGCCGCCACCGGCAAGCATTTCCCCGGACACGGTTGGGCCGAGGCCGATTCCCATGTCGCCATTCCTACCGACGAGCGCAGCCTTGAGTCCATCCGCGCCAACGATCTGGTGCCGTTTGCTCGTCTGAGCAAGCAGTTGGCTGCGGTGATGCCAGCCCACGTTATTTACCCGAAAGTCGACTCTCAGCCCGCCGGTTTTTCCCGGCGCTGGTTGCAGGACATCCTGCGTGGCGAACTGGGTTTTGACGGAGTGATTTTCAGCGACGATCTGTCCATGGCAGGCGCGCATGTGGTGGGGGATGCGGCCAGCCGTATCGAAGCTGCATTGACCGCCGGTTGCGACATGGGTCTGGTCTGTAACGACCGAGGTGCAGCGGAACTGGCTCTGAGCGCGGCGCAACGCATGAAGATCAAGCCAGCCCCGCGGATCGCCAAGATGCGCGGACAATCTTGGGCCACCACCGAATATCGCCAGCATCCACGCTGGCTCGCAGCGTTGTCGTCACTGCGCGCTGCGCAACTGATCGATTAAGGACATGCCATGACGGTTTACGCGATTATCGGCGGCACAGGTCTGACGCAACTCGACGGGCTGACGATTCGTCAATCGCTGCCGATGAACACGCCGTACGGCGCGCCGTCTGGCGATATCCAGGTGGGTGAATACGCCGGCCGTGAAGTGATGTTCCTCGCGCGTCATGGTCATCCGCATCGCTTTCCCCCGCACAAGATCAACTACCGCGCCAACCTGTGGGCTCTGCAGCAGGCGGGCGCGCAAGCGATTCTTGCTGTGAATGCCGTAGGCGGCATCCATCCTGACATGGGCACCGGACATTTCTGTGTGCCCCATGATCTGGTGGACTACACCAGCGGCCGTGAGCACACATTCTTCGCTGACGATCTGGAGCAGGTCACCCATATCGATTTCAGTCATCCTTACAGCGAGCCGCTGCGTGCGCGATTGATCGATGCGCTGAGCGCCGAGGGTTGCGGCTTCAGTGATTTTGGCGTCTACGCCTGCACCCAAGGCCCGCGCCTTGAAACCGCAGCGGAGGTTTCACGACTGGAACGCGATGGCTGCGACATCGTCGGCATGACCGGTATGCCGGAAGCCGCGCTTGCCCGCGAGCTGGGACTTGAATATGCCTGTCTGGCGCTGGTGGTGAATCCGGCTGCGGGCAAGTCGCCCGCTGTTATCACCATGGCCGAGATCGATCAGGCGTTGCAGGCGGGTATGGGCACGGTCAAGGCAGCGCTGGCTCGCGTGTTGAGCGCGGCGTAACCGACAGCGCAAGTCTGTAGGAGCCAACTTGTTGGCGAGCAAACGGCGCGATCTCTCGGTTCATCGTCTAGCGAACAAGTTCGCTCCTACAGGTACGTGCGCCTGTGGCGGATCACTTACCCATCGGCCTCAGCACTTCGCCGTTCTCATCCATGAACACAAACACCAGCAACTTCGCAGGCTTGGTGGCGCTGGCGTTTTTTGATTCGTAGTGTTTGGAGCCCGCAGGTTCGTAGAACGTCTGGCCGGGTTTGTAGGTGATGGCTTTGCCATCGTTGACCCGCGAAATCACTTCGCCCTCCAGCACATAAGCAAGCGTCGAGCCTTCGTGGGTGTGGGCGATGGAGGCCTGGCCAGGTGCGTAATCAACAGTGAGCATCACCGCTTTTTTACCTGGCGCGTTGAGCATCGGGTGTTCTTCGAGAACCGTGACCTTTTCAGATCCGGCCTCGTGAGCAAATGCGCTAAGCGAAAGTGACAGCGCCAAGCAGGACAAGGCAGTGGCCAGCAGCTTCAGAGATTTCATGATCGATCCTGGGAGAGTGAGTGTGCAGACAAATTAAGCCTGGCCTGCACACGGTCACACTCCCAATTGGGCCAAAGATCACTAGTCCAATTGCTTTGCCGATCGTCCTCATCTCTCCATGAACGACGGTCGCTCAACGCTAGCTGTCAAAGTATCGAGATCGGGTAGTCGACGATCAGGCGGAACTCATCTTGATCACCCTCGGCCTGATCGGCATTGCCGCGATGCCATGCCTGGCGAATGCGAAACGAAAGGTCTTTGGCGGGACCGGCCTGCACCACGTACTTGGCTTCAAGGTTAGTCTCGTGATGTTTGCCATCTGCGCCGTAGCCGTATGCCTGATAGGGGCTGTCGGCGGCCATTTTGCTGCCGTCGATGTCCTTGCCGTTGGCGTAACGCGCCATGAAGCTCAGCCCTGGCACGCCGTAGGCGCTCATCGCCAGATCGTAGCGCGCCTGCCAGGATTTTTCTCCGGGGCCGTTGAAGTCCGAGTACTGAATGGAGTTAGCCAGGAAGATCGAGTCGCCCGTAGTGCCCGGGCCGTTATCGCCGAAAGAGGCATAGTCGAAAGGCTCGTCACCGTGGACTTTCTGATAGGCGAGGGTGACGGTGTGACCTGCCATGAAGCTGTAAGCCGCTGCCAGCGACCAAGTCGTGTTGTCGATGTCGCCGGCCTTGGCCTGACCTTCATCGGTTGTGCGATAAATGTTGAAATCGAACGCCACCGATTGGTCGCTCGGCAGTGCCAGCACATAGTTGGCGTTGCCGTAGTACTGGCGCCAGATGTCTTCGAATTCGGAGCCGTACAACGACACGGTCAGGCTATCGCTGACCGCGTACTTGCCGCCGACAAAATCCACGCTGTTGGCCGTCACGCCTGCGTAACTGGCGTAGATTTCGTTACTTGAACTGGTGTGCTGTGGGCCATTGCCTGCCGTGAAGTGACCTCCTTCCAGATCCAGCCCGCTGAACTCACTGCTTTGCAGGCTGAAACCGGTGGCCGTCTGGGGAAACAGCCGCGTGCCACCCGCTGCGAACACTGGTGCCGTGGGCTGCATTGTGCCCCATTTCAACTCGGTCTTGGACAGGCGCATCTTGAGCGCACCGCCCGCTGTGGAAAACTCGTCCTCGGGACTGCCGTTGCTGTCGACCGGTATGTTGCCAGTGCCGGAATGCCCGGCGCCGCCGTCGAGTTTCAGGCCGTACCAACCGTAGGCGTCTACACCGAAACCTACGGTGCCCGGCGTAAACCCCGAGCTGAAATTGGCCATGGCCGCCTGGGACCAGTCACGTCGATCACCCGCGCCATTTTTACCGTCACGGTTGAAGTAATAGTTGCGCAGAAGCACGTTGAGTTTGGCGTCTTCTACGAACCCTTTTGCATCAGCCTGATCGCTGACGAGGGCCTCCGCTTCCACGGACTGGACGTATCCTGCTGACACCGCCAGGGCAATCAGACTTAGACCTATCGCTTTCATAAGGGCGTTACCTTTGGCTGCTTTTAGGTTGTTTGCCGTCTTTCAAACAGGACGGCGCCGACTTGCGGGCAAGAGGCAAAGGATAAGCGCTCAAATTCAGTTCGCCACTGCACGGGGCCAATCTCGTGCTCAAAGTAGTGGTTTTCTGACGATTGGTTTTAAAACAGTGAATTACGCAGCGGGCCTCATTTGCTTTCTGAAGTTGGACGATTCGCTTAGGTACGCAAGAGCCCCCGGGAGGGCGTCTGGTTAGGGAGGGGAACAGGAAGGGTGGAGCAGACAGCGAACGAGGCGGGGATCCGTTGAATCGCCGCCTCGTTGACTGGTTTACATCGTCGCAGCCTGAATCTTATTACTTGGTGCCGCTCGCCTTGGCTTTACCGCTTTCGGTACTGCCACTGGAATCGCCGCCGGTGGTTGGCGTGCTGCCATTACCGTTGTTGCTGCCCATGCCTTTGGTGCCTGGGGTGGAAGAAGTATCTGAACGGGTGGTGCCGTCGGTGCTTTGACCCATGCTCGATGAGCTGTTTTTCGGACCGGTGCTGTCCACTGGATTAGTCGGGCCGGTAGAGCCTGCGAATGCGGCTCCGGAAGCAGCCAGCATCAGACCGGTAAGCGTAAGGGCAGTCAATTTTTGCTTGATCATGATATGAATTCCATTGTTGTCGTGGATACACCTTTGTCCCGCTGGCGTTGGCAGAGGTGCCCTTAATCCCGACAAACGGTCATGGCCTCCTGCGATCATGTACTCAAGCCGAGCGCTGTACGCTGACGATTCCGTGCTCCAGCATCGTCGCCAGAAACACGTCCACCTTATTACGCAGGTGATCTTCCATCAGGGTGCGCAGTTTTTTGCTGTCGCCTTTCTTGAGATACACCAGCATTTGCTCATGCTCAGTCACCGCCTGCAGCCAGCGCCCCGGCGTAGGGGTCAGGCGCTTGCGCACATGGCGCAACCGGGCGTTGAGGTTGCTGAACATTTCCGATAGCACGCGGTTGTCAGCCACCGCCAGAATCTTCAGGTGGATGGCCTGGTTCAATTCGAAATAACCGGGCAGGTCGCCCTGTTCGTAGCTGAGGCGCATGGCGGCTTGCAGGGTTTCAAGTTCAGCAATGTCGGAGCCGGAAATTTTCTGGCACGCCTGTTCTCCTGACAAACCCTCAAGTGCCGCCAGCAAGGTCAGCATATTGGCCGCTTCATCCAGCGTCACGCTGGCAACTTTCGCTCGTCGGGTGGCGGAGATTTCCACCAGTCCCTCACGCGCCAGCATCTTGATCGCCTCGCGCAGCGGTGTGCGCGACACCTCGAGGGCTTCGCACAGAGCGCGTTCTGAAAGTGGCGCGCCAGGCTGTAGTTCTCCGCTGATGATGCGTTCACGCAGTGCCGCGTACGCGGCCTCGTTGATGTTCGTTGAAAAGGTGTTCCCGGACATAAGGTCAATCTCCATCGGTATCCCAGATCATTTTTGTAAGCGTCCGTTGGGTGCATACCGTAACCGTGCTGATTATCCGGGCGAATGGCGAAATAATCTACGCGTGGTCGTGAAATGAGCCACATACGGCCTCTATGCACTGTTTGTGCGGCGTAATTCAGGGGATGTCATTCGTCAGTACCCACTTCCATTGGTGAAAAATTTCTTGCGCAGAAATACAGCAGGCCTATATTTGGGATACCAAAACAAAGAAACGGTATCCCAAATACCGATTTCTAGAACAAAAAAGGTACGCTATGAACAGCCACGTTATCCCCCAAACTCCCTCCGCCAAATCGCCCTCGGTAGCGGCCCCGGTTCTGGTTGAACGCGATGCAGATGTTGTCACCGTGATCCTCAACCGTCCGGAGAAACTCAACGCCACCACCATGCCGATGTGGCAATTGCTCGATGACACCATCAGCGCCCTGGATGCCGATGATTCAATCCGCTGCATCGTGATTCGCGGCGCAGGTACTCGCGCTTTCGGGCCGGGCAACGACATTTCCGAATTCGAAAGCCATCGCAGCAATGTTGAACAAGCGCGCTTATACGGCCCGGTGATGCATGGCGCGCTGCGTGCGATTGCCCGTTGCAAGCATCCGTTGGTGGCAATGATTCACGGCATCTGCGTTGGCGGCGGTTTGGGCATTGCATCGTTATGCGATATCCGCATCTGCGGCGAGTCCAGCCGCTTCGGCGTACCGGTCAACAAATTGGGGCTGGCCATGTCCCACGATGAAATGTCCGGCTTGATGCGCATCGCCGGTCCCGACATCACCCTGGAAATGCTCTTGGAAGGGCGGGTCTTTGGCGCCGCCGAAGCGCTGCAAAAACGCATCGTCAGCCGCGTCGTCGCCGATGCCGAGGTCGAGCAACGCGCACTGGAAAGCGCCAGGGCCATCGCGGCGGGCGCGCCTTTGGTTGCGCACTGGCACAAGAAATTCGTGCAGCGCAGCACCGACCCCACCCCATTGACCGCGCAGGAATACGACGAGGCGTTTGATTGCTTCGGGACCGAAGATTTCCAGACCGGTTATCAGGCCTTCCTGGCCAAGCGCACCCCTGTTTTCGGAGGCAAATGACATGGCTGGTCCATTGCAAGGCATGAAAGTCATCGAGCTGTCGCACATCATGTCCGGCCCCATCTGCGGGATGATGCTGGCGGACATGGGTGCTGACGTGATCAAGGTCGAGAAAATGGACGGTGGCGACGACTGCCGCCGTTTTGCGCCGATCCTTGAGCACGGCGAATCGGCCTCGTTCATGATCCTCAACCGCAACAAGCGTGACATCGCTTTGAACCTCAAGACCGAAGGCGGCAAGACCGTGCTGCGGCGCATGTTGGCCGACGCCGACGTGGTCACCGAGAACTACCGCAAAGGCACGATGGAGAAACTGGGACTGGGTTACGACAGCCTCAAGCTGCTTAATCCCGGCCTGATTTATTGCTCGGTGTCCGGTTATGGCCGCACCGGGCCGTATGCCGACAAGGGCGGTTTCGACCTGATCGCCCAAGGCCTGTCCGGGATGATGAGCGCCACCGGTGAGCCGGGTCAGGACCCGATCAAGGCCGGCTCGCCGATTGCCGACATCAATGCGGGCATTCTCGCTGCGCTGGGTATCGCTGCTGCTTACGCGCATAAACAGAAGACCGGGCAAGGTCAGGTGGTCGACACCTCGTTGCTGGAGGCGGGGTTTCAGCAGATGTACTGGCCCGCCGCCAATTACTTCGCCGAAGGCGTGATCCTGCCGAAGATGGGCTCGGCCAACTCCACCAGCACGCCGTATCAGGCGTTCCGCACCCAGGACGGCTGGATCAACATTGGCGCGGCCAATCAGGGCAACTACGAGCGCTTGCTGCAGGTGCTGAACGCGCCGCATATCAGTGACGATCCGCGCTTTACCAGCAACGTGCTGCGGATGAAAAACCGCGAAGCGCTGGTGGCGTTGATCACCGAATGCCTCTCCCACGACACCACCGACAATTGGGTCAAACGGCTGGACGCAGCGGGTTTGCCGGTGGGTGCGGTGCTCGACATTTCCCAAGCGGTGGAGCATCCGCAGATTCTCGAGCGCGAGATGATCGTCGAAACCCATCACCCGGTCACCGGTTCGGCACGCAGCATCGCGCTGCCGATTCACTTTTCCGAAACCCCGAAACAGGTCAACCGACCATCGCCGCTGCTGGGGGAGCACACCGTGGAGATTCTTCAGGAATACGGCTTTGACGATGCTCAGATTTCCGATCTGCGACGCGAGGGCGCGATTCTGGAGCTGTAAGCCTGATCTACACACGAGCGCATTAGTGAACAACTACAAAAAAGACACTGAGGATCGCAACCATGAAACGGCTAAAACTCAAGGCCACCACCACTGTGCTGGTGATGCTGTGCCTGATGTACTTCATTACCTACGTCGACCGGGTCAACATCAGTACGGCGGCCAGCCAGTTCAGCTCTGAACTCGGACTGAGCAACACGCAACTGGGCTTTATCTTTTCCGCGTTCGCATACCCCTACGTGATCTTCCAGTTCATCGGCGGCTGGGTCAGTGACCGCTACGGCGCCAAGCGCACGCTGATCGCCTGCGCTTTTATCTGGGCCATCGCCACCGCGTTGACCGGCATGGCGGGCGGTTTCGTGTCACTGGTGCTGGCGCGTTTGCTGTTGGGGCTGGGGGAGGGCGCAACGTTTCCAGCGGCCACCAGCGCTATGGCGTCGTGGATTCCCAAGGACAAACGCGGCATGGCGCAAGGCATCACCCACTCGGCGGCGCGTTTGGGTAACGCCGTGGCCCCGGTGCTGGTGATGGCGTTGATGAGCGCCTACGACTGGCGCTTTGCGTTTTACCTGCTGGGCGCCTTGAGTTTCGGCTGGCTGGTGTTGTGGGTTGTGACGTACACCGAGAAACCGGCCGATCACCCGCGCATCACCGAACAAGAGCTGCGCAGTTTGCCTGCGCCGAAGATCCATCCCAAGGATGTGCCCGGCACCTGGGCGCGGCTGTACAAGCGCATGCTGCCGGTGTCCAGCGTCTATTTTTGCTACAACTGGATTCTCTGGCTGATGCTCAGCTGGATGCCGCTGTACTTCATGCACAACTTCAACCTGAACATCAAAAGCGCGGTGATCTTTACGTCGGGCGTATTTTTCGCAGGCGTTGTGGGGGATCTGGTCGGCGGCATGATCAGCGACCGCCTGCTGCGGCGCACCGGCAACCTGCGCATTGCCCGCAGCTACATGGTGGCGACGTGCATGGCCTTGACCGGCTTGTCATTGATCCCGGTGTTGATCCTTCACGAGCCGATGTATGCGCTGCTGTGCCTGGGGGCTGCGATGTTCTTCAACGAAATGACCATCGGCCCGATGTGGGCGATTCCGATGGACATCGCCTATGACCGTTCCGGCACGGCCAGCGGGATCATGAGCGGCACCGGCTTTACGGCGGCCATTGTCAGCCCGGTGCTGGCCGGTTACCTGATCGACCAGACCGGCAACTGGAACATTACGTTTCTGGTGTCCATCGGCATCATGGTGTGCGGGGTGTTGCTGACGTTCACCATGAAGCCGGAAAAACCGTTCGTGGCAGAGCTGAAACCTCAGGCGCAAAACTTTGAAACACATAAAGGCAAAGAGGCTGTCGCGAAGTAAAAGCCTGTTCCTTTCTGTGAACGGCCCCTGTTGGAGCGAGGCTTGCCCGCGAAGCTAAGACCGTGGTTTGCCTGATCCATCGCGCGGTTAACTTCGCGGGCAAGCCTCGCTTGTATGGTAGGACTTGAAGGGAGGAGGAGGGACAAGACTCGCATCTGACTGTTCGCGCAGTACAGACCGTTGGAGATTTCACCCCTCCTCCTTTCACCCAAGCGCCGATAAAGAATGCTTCTGGCTAGACCGACGATAGGAACAAGCCTGCGCCTCTGGGTGACCCCTTCAAGTCCCTAAACCTTATCCCGGAGGTTGCTCCCATGGCAATGCTGGTCTGTGCGTCAAAACCGATTGTGGGCGTAGATGTCGCCAAAGATGAGTTGGTGATCTACCACGCCGAGCGCGATCTGCAGGAGGCTATTCCCAACACCAAAACGGCTATCAAAAAGTGGTTGAAAGCGCTGCCGGCAAAAGTCGCAATCGCCATTGAAGCCACCAATGTCTATCACCTGCTGTTTGCCGATATGGCCCATGAGACCGGCTGTGTCGTCTACATGGTCGGCGGATACGAGCTGAGCCACTACCGCAAAGGTGTCAATGTACGCGCCAAGACCGATGCCCTGGATGCCCGTTTGCTGGCGCGCTATTTGAAAAATGAAGCCGAAGAGCTGCACCCGTGGACGCCGCCATCCCCGCTCTATCGTCAATTGCTGAGCCTGTTCCGCAGACGTGCAGCGCTGGTCCAGGCACGCACCAGCCTGACTCAAAGCTGGGCTAACGAGCCGCTTCTGAAAACCTCATTCGCAGCTCAGGTCAAGTCAATGCAAAGACTTGAGGCACTTGTCGAGAAGATGATCAAGAGTCTCCTGGAAAAGGCTGGTTTGCTGGGGACATTGAAACGTTGCATGCAGGTTGAGGGGATTGGATTTTTAACAGCGGCCCGGCTGCTGACCACCTTTGAGCGAGGCACGTTCAGGGGCAGCGATGCGTTTATCGCTTTTCTGGGCATGGACTTGCGGGTGTCCAAGTCGGGACAAAAGGACGGGCGCCGCAGCCTGACCAAACGGGGCGACTCAGAGGCCCGTCGACTGCTCTACAACGCGGCGATGTCCGCCAGCCGCACAGCCGCCTGGAAACCTTTCTACGAACAGCAAAGAGCCCGCGGATTCAGTACCACGCAGGCGCTGGTTATCCTTGGCCGTAAACTGGCGAGGGTGGTGTTCGCTTTGCTGAAAAACCAAAGCGAATACCAATCAAAGGCTGTTTAGGGGGTTACGCAGGACCATAGAATCTCCAACAGTTACAAATTGAGCCCGGATGCTCAAACATGGCCCATTGATACCAAATTTCCACAAAACTAGACAACCCCCGCTTTCTTCAATGAAGCCGGGGGTTTCGTTTTTACAGACTGTAGGAAAACGCCTACAAAATCCCGCCAATTTCCGCCGCTGTCGAGAGACTGTCATCAGACTGAAATGTTTCCAGTTTTAAATCTGCCTCGGGTCATGAAGAGTGACCACACACACCAAATTCCCTTGTTGAGGTACTGCCGTGATTCTGCTGACTAAAAAACGCCTGTCACTCCTTCTGGCTTCAATGTGCTTGAGCGGGATGGCACACGCTGTTGACGTCACTGGTGCAGGTTCGAGTTTCGTATTCCCGGTGATCTCCAAGTGGTCCCAGGACTACAGCAAGAGCGCTGACAACCGCGTCAACTACCAGTCGATCGGTTCGGGCGGCGGTATCGCTCAAATCAAGGCAGCTACCGTGGACTTCGGCGCATCCGACGCTCCAATGTCCGCTGAAGACCTGAAAGCCGCAGGCCTGGGTCAATTCCCAAGCGTGATCGGCGGTATCGTCCCGATCTACAACGTTGAAGGCATCGAGTCCGGCAAGCTGAAACTGGACGGTCAGTCACTGGCTGATATCTTCCAGGGCACCATCAAAACCTGGAACGACCCTAAACTGGTTGCTCTGAACCCGGACCTCAAACTGCCAGCGACCGCGATCACCGTGGTTCACCGTTCGGACGGTTCGGGTACTTCGTTCAACTTCACCAGCTACCTGGCAAAAGTCAGCGACGCGTGGAAATCCGGCCCAGGTACAGGCTCAGCCGTTCAATGGCCAGTGGGCGTGGGCGGCAAGGGTAACGAAGGTGTGGCAGCCTACGTAAAACAGATCAAGGGTTCGATCGGTTACGTTGAATACTCCTACGCTACTCAGAACAAAATCTCCTACTCGCAGCTGAAAAACGCCGCAGGCAAGTTCATCGAGCCTAATGCCAAGGCGTTCGCCGCTGCCGCTGACACCGCCGATTGGGCCAGCGCCAAAGACTTCAACCTGATCATGACCAACGCCCCGGGCGACGCCGCATGGCCGATCACCGCGACCACCTGGATCATCATGTACAAGCAACCTAAGAATGCCGAGAAAAGCGCCGCTGCTTTCGACTTCTTCAAATGGTCGCTGGAAAAAGGTCAGTCTCAGGCTGAAGCCCTGGAATACGTAGCACTGCCAAAATCGCTGGTCAGCAAGATCGAAGACTATTGGAAAACCGAGTTCACCAAGTAACTCAACGCTTCTGAGTCTTACCCCTGTCATCGCCACCCGGTGACAGGGTTTCTTTGCGAGTGGACCTACCATGACTGAAAACACCCAATACATGTCCGCTGTCATTCCGGATGTCCAATCCGAGAGCGAAAAACGCGCGGCCCGCGATCACCGTCATGACGCCTGGTTTCGGCGCACGATGCTAGGCGCGGCTCTGTTGGTGCTGGTTCTGCTGGCAAGTATTGCTGGCTCGACGCTGTGGGGCGGTGCCCTGGCGTTCAAGACCTTTGGTTTCGAATTTCTCACCAGTACCGAATGGGACGTGGTCAACGGCAAGTTTGGCGCGTTGGTCCCGATCTACGGCACGTTGGTGACCTCCTTTCTCGCGCTGCTGATCGCCGTTCCGGTGAGTTTCGGCATCGCGATTTTCCTGACTGAAGTTGCGCCGCCCTGGTTGCGCATGCCGATCGCCTCGGCCGTCGAGCTGCTGGCGGGCATTCCTTCGATCATCTACGGCATGTGGGGCCTGTTCGTCTTCGGCCCCTTCATGGCAGAAAACATGGCGCCCTGGATCAACGACAATCTGGGCGCCTTGCCTTTGATCGGTCCGATCTTCCAAGGCCCGCCGCTGGGCATCGGTATGCTGACCGCCGGTATCGTGCTGGCGATCATGATCACCCCCTTCATTACCTCGGTGATGCAGGAAGTCTTTCGCAGCGTCCCGGTGGCACTCAAAGAATCGGCTTACGCCCTGGGCGGCACGACGTGGGAAGTGGTCTGGGACATCGTCCTGCCTTATACCCGCTCGGCGGTGGTCGGCGGGATTTTCCTGGGTCTGGGCCGCGCGCTTGGCGAAACCATGGCGGTCACCTTCGTCCTCGGTAATGCCCACCAATTCTCGGCGTCGCTGATGATGCCGAGCAGCTCGATCGCTTCGGTGATCGCCAACGAGTTCAGCGAGGCCTATACCGACCTGCACCGTTCGGCACTGATCGCTTTGGGCTTCCTGCTGTTTGTTGTGACGTTCATCGTCTTGGCGCTTGCCCGTTTTATGCTGTCTCGTCTGTCGCGTAAGGAGGGGGTATGAGCAAGGTCGAAAACGAGAACCTGTATCGCGTTCGCAGCATCAAGAACATCATCGCCATGGTGTTGAGCTGCGGCGCTACGGCGTTTGGACTGCTGTGGCTGGTGTGGATTCTGCTGACCACTGTGGTCAATGGCTTTCAGGCCCTCAATGCCCGGCTGTTCACCGAAATGACACCTCCGCCGGGCTCCGAAGGCGGTTTGGCCAACGCCTTCTATGGCAGCTTCTTGATGTCCGGGATCGGCCTGTTGATCGGTACGCCGATTGGCTTGATGGCGGGAATCTGGCTGGCCGAGTTTGCTCGTCATACCAAGCTCGGCAACGCCGTGCGCTTTATCAACGACATCCTGCTGTCGGCACCGTCGATCGTGTTGGGCCTGTTCGTGTACACCGCCGTGATTTTGCCGTTGAGCGCCGTCACCAACCATCAGGTCGGCTTCTCTGCACTGGCCGGTGCCCTGGCCCTGGCGTTGCTGGTGATCCCGGTCGTTGTGCGCACCACCGATGAAATGCTTCAGCTACAACCCTCGACCATGCGCGAAGCCGCGTTGGCGCTGGGCGTGCCGCAGTGGAAACTGACCCTGCAAATCGTCCTGCGCGCAGCCAAGGCCGGCGTCGTCACCGGCGTGTTGCTGGCACTGGCACGCATCACCGGTGAAACCGCGCCGCTGTTGTTCACCGCCTTCGGTAACCAGTTCTGGAGCAGCGACATCCTCAAGCCGATCGCCAGTGTCCCGGTGGTGATCTTCCAGTACGCCATGAGCCCGTTCGATGACTGGCATTCCCTGGCCTGGGCCGGCGCGCTGATCCTGACAATGTTCGTTCTGGTTTTGAGCCTGAGCTCCCGTTTAATTCTTTTGCGTAATAGGTCGTCCTGATGAATAACCTTTCCCTTGCCGATGAAAAAACCAAGATCCAGGTGCGCGGCCTCGAGTTTTTCTATGGCGACAACAGGTCGCTCAAGTCCATCGACATGAACATTCCCGAGAAGCGCATCACTGCGATCATCGGCCCGTCGGGTTGCGGCAAGTCAACGCTGTTGCGGGTGTTCAACCGCATCTACTCGATGTACCCGAAACAGGAAGCGCGCGGCGAAGTGCTGCTCAACGGCGAGAACATCCTGGCCCCGAGCTATTCGATGAACCGTCTGCGCAGCAACGTCGGCATGGTATTCCAGAAGCCGGTGCCGTTTCCGATGTCGATTTTCGAGAACATCGCCTACGCCGTGCGTCACCACGAGAAGCTGTCCCGTCGTGAGATGGAAGAGCGCGTTGAGCAGGCTTTGCGTGGCGCTGCGCTGTGGGACGAAGTGAAAGACAAGCTCAAGCAGAGCGCTCAGAGCCTGTCGGGTGGTCAGCAACAGCGGTTGTGCATCGCCCGGACCATCGCGTTGCGCCCGCAAGTGTTGCTGCTGGATGAGCCGACTTCGGCGCTGGACCCGATCTCCACCGGCCGGATCGAGCAGCTGATCACTGAGCTCAAAGAGCAGTTCACGGTGATCATCGTGACCCACAACATGCAGCAGGCGGCACGCTGCTCGGACTACACAGCGTTCATGTTCATGGGTGAACTGATCGAACACGGCGACACCGACACCATCTTCACCAAACCGTCCAAGACTCAGACCGAGGACTACATCACCGGTCGTTTCGGCTAACCGACCGGATTGATAGCGGGGATCGCGTGCGGGTCCCCCATGAACATTTCCAGCTTCTTGCGCAACCAGCGCTCGGCAGGGTCAGTGTCCATGACGCTGAGCCAGACCATCGACAAGTCGAGCATCGGTGTCACGAATGGCAACGGTTCGCCGTACAGCAGGCCGGCGTTGCTCAGCGCGGTGGTCAAATGATCCGGCAGGTTGCACAGCAGATCGGTGCCGGCCATCAACGCGGGCAGGGTGCTGTATTGCGGCACCGACAGCACGGTATGGCGCTTGCGCCCGATCGCTTCGAGCCATTCATCAGCAAAACTGCTGATGTTGGCCACGTACGACACCACCACATGCGGGCGCGAGCAATATTCGTCCAGCGTCATTGGCTTGGCAGGCTTGCGTGCCTGCACCACCATGGGCTGCATCTTGCGCAATTGCTTGCGCTTGGCATTGGCCGGCAATTCACGGGTCAGGCACACGCCGACGGTGACTTCGCCGGACATCAGCAGCTCCGAGATATTCCAGTAATTGACCTGTTTGATGACGATCACGATCCCCGGCGCTTCCTCGCGGATGTTGCGCAGCAGGGCGGGGATCAAGCTGTATTCGACATCGTCGGAGACGCCGAGGCGAAAGGTCATGTTGCTGCTGGCCGGATCGAAGTCGCTGCTCAGGCTCAGGGCCACTGACATCGCATCCAGCGCCGGCGACAGGTGATGAATGATCTCGTGCGCCCGCGCCGTCGGCTCCATGCGGTGGCCGACACGAATGAACAATGGGTCATTGAACAGCGCACGCAGGCGGTTCAGGGCAGCACTGATGGTGGGCTGGCCGAGGAAGAGTTTCTCCGCAGCGCGGGTCACGTTACGTTCTTGCATCAAGGTTTCGAACACCACCATCAGGTTGATGTCGGCCTTGCGCAGTTCATTTCGATTCATCGGTCGTTGCCCCCAATACCCAACATCTGGTCACCCGCTGTTACGAAATGATGGGCGACAGTTTATGGAGAGCGGTTGTGTGGCGTCCAGCGTGGTGGGGTAGATAACCGAGATTTCAGGCGCATGAAACTCTGTAGGAGCGAATTCATTCGCGAATCGGTGGCTCGGGCAATGAGGATCGCGTGACTGCACGGACGCCTCGCGAATAAATTCGCTCCTACAGATCGCCGGCGCTCGCGACTGAACTCCTCCATACGCCACCAGTCAGCATTTAAACGCTCACATGAGGCTCGACATTTATGCTGATTTCTTTGAAGGGCCAGGTCGCCCTTGTCACGGGTGGCAGTTCAGGGCTGGGCGCAGCGTCCGCCAAGGGCCTGGCCGATGCTGGCGCAGCCGTTGTCATCAACTACAACTCCCACGCCGAACCCGCTGAAAAACTCGCGCAACAGATCCGTGATGCAGGCGGCCAGGCCCTTGCGGTCGGCGCCGATGTCTCGAAAGAAGAAGACGTCGAAAGGCTATTCGCCAAGACCCTGGAAGCCTTCGGTCGGCTAGACATCCTGCTGGCCAACTCGGGCTTGCAGAAAGACGCCGCCATCGCTGACCTCACGCTGGCAGATTGGAACAAGGTCATCGAAGTCAATCTGACCGGCCAGTTTCTATGCGTGCGAGCGGCGCTGCGCCAGTTCGCCAAACAAGAGATCCGCCCCGAGGTTTCCCGGGCGCTGGGCAAGGTCATCCACATGAGTTCGGTGCACCAGCTGATTCCTTGGGCCGGGCACGTCAACTACGCGGCGTCCAAAGGCGGCATCGATCTACTGATGCGCAGCATCGCTCAGGAAGTCGGCGAGCAGCGTATCCGCGTCAACAGCATCGCGCCAGGCGCCATTCGCACGGCCATCAACACCAAAGCCACCGAAGGCGATGCCGAGAAAAAGCTGCTGGAATTGATTCCGTACGGGCGTGTAGGGGAGGCCGAAGATGTCTCCAACGCCGTGGTCTGGCTGGCTTCCGATGCCTCGGATTACGTGCATGGCACCACCCTGTTTATCGACGGCGGCATGAGCCTGTACCCGGAGTTCCGAAACAATGGTTGAACACGCGCAACAACCACAGTCCATACCTTGCGACGAGTTGCAAAACCCGATCGAGAACCACGGGATCATCGGCGACATGCGCAGCGCAGCCCTTGTGGCCGACACCGGCAGCATCGACTTCTGCTGCTGGCCGGATTTCGACAGCCCGTCGATCTTCACCGCGCTGCTTGATACCCCGGACGCCGGGATTTTCCAGCTCTCGCCCGACCTGCCTGATGCCCGCCGCCAGCAGTTGTACCTGCCGGAGACCAATGTGCTGATGACGCGCTGGATCGCTGAGGACGCCGTCGTCGAAGTCACGGACCTGATGCCCATTGCCGCTGATCCAGAAGACTTGCCGCGGCTCTCGCGCAGGATTCACGTACGACACGGCCGCTGCAAGGTGCGGATGGTATGCCGGGTTCGGCATGACTACAGCCGCGCCGACACCACGGCGCGCATGGACGGCGAGGATGTGGTGTTCGAGGCCGAAGACCAACCGTCGATGCGCCTTTCCTCGACTACCGCGTTGAGCCTGGATGAGTACGCTGCGGTCGCCGATTTCGAGATAGAGAAGGGCCAGATCGTCGAATTCATTCTGGGCGGCGCCGACGATGAACAGGTCAGCGCCGGCAAGTGCGACCGCTACCTGAAAGACACCGTGAAGTTCTGGACCAGTTGGAGTCGACAGTCCGAATATCGTGGGCGCTGGCGTGAGATGGTCAATCGTTCGGCCTTGGCGCTCAAGCTGCTGACCTCCCGCAGGTACGGCGGCATCGTCGCGGCGGCGACGTTTGGTCTGCCGGAAGAGTCCGGCGGCGAGCGCAACTGGGACTACCGCTACACCTGGATCCGCGACGCCTCGTTCACGGTCTACGCCTTCATGCGTTTGGGCTACACCGAGGAAGCCAACAATTTCATGCACTGGGTCCGTGAGCGCATGGGCGATTGCTGTGAAGACGCTAACAAGCTCGGCATTTTGTATGCCTTGGACGGTCAGGAAGAATTGCCCGAAGTGGAGCTGGATCACTTGTCCGGCCACGGCGGCGCCACGCCGGTGCGCGTTGGCAATGAGGCATACAAACAGACGCAGCTGGACATTTACGGTGAGCTGCTGGATGCGGTGTACCTGTCCAACAAATACGGCGAAGCGATTTCCCACGAAGGCTGGAAGCATGTCACCCGGCTGACCAATGATTTGTGCGACACCTGGCGCAGCAAAGACGTCGGGATTTGGGAAATGCGCGGTGACGATAAGCATTTTCTGCATTCGCGGCTGATGTGCTGGGTGGCGCTGGACCGTGCGTTGCGGCTGTCAATGAAGCGCTCGCTGCCGGCACCGTTTGATCGCTGGGACAAGGAGCGTCAGGCGATTCACGACGACATCTGGAATAACTTCTGGGACGAGGAACGCGGCCATTTCGTGCAGCACATAGGCAGCAAGAATCTGGATGCGTCGATGCTGCTGATGCCGTTGGTACGTTTTGTCGGCGCCAGTGATCCGCGCTGGCTGTCGACGCTGGACGCTATCGAAGGGGCCTTGGTGCGCGACGGCATGGTGTATCGCTATCGCAATGACGACACGCACGACGACGGATTGATGGGCGAAGAGGGCGCGTTTGTCGCGTGTTCGTTCTGGTATGTCGAGTGTCTGGCCCGGGCGGGTAAGGTGGAGCAGGCGCATCTTGAGTTCGAACAGCTGCTGCGTTACGCCAATCCGCTGGGGCTGTACGCCGAAGAGTTCGACGCCCACGGCCACCATCTGGGTAACACCCCCCAGGCGTTAAGCCACTTGGCGCTGATCAGTGCGGCAACGTTTTTGGACCGCAAACTCGATGGTGGCAAGACGCAGTGGCAGCCGTGAATTCAATGACGTCTTCGCGGACAGGTCCGCTCCCACAGGATCTGCGCAAAGCTTGTAGGAGCTGACGAGCCGCCGAAGGCTGCGATTGCGGTTCGCCTGAAACATCGCATCGCAGCCTCGCGCTGCTCGTCAGCTCCTACATGGATTGCATCGGACTCACACACTTTATCCATTCATCAAGCCCGGAGCCAACCATGACCCACCCCTTCAAAGTCGGCGACCATGTCACCTGGAACTCCGAAGTCGGCCACATCAAAGGCAAAATCACCAAGATTCACACCAGTGACGTCGAGTTCATGGGCCGCCATCGCAAAGCGTCCAAAGACGAACCGCAGTACGAAGTCAAAAGCGACAAGACCGGGCATCTGGCGATGCATAAAGAAGATGCGCTGAAGAAGGTCTAGTCGCCGCGGACGATTGCCCTGCCGGCTGCTGTTTCCGCTCTGCGGGTTGCCGATCACTCCTACGCCCTCCGGGCAGAAGCGGAGAGTCGCCCGCCGCGCACCGTTTTCGATTCTGGGCGCAGCCCGTAGGAGCCTTGCTTGCAGGCGATCTGCCGGGAGCCGGCAGCAAAACCTGTGCATGCGGTATGACTGATATATCGAGCCGCCCAATTCCAGGGCTGCTTCGCCGCCCATCGTCGGCAAGCCAGACTCCTACGCCCTCCGGGCAGAAGCGAAACGTTGCCGCCGCACATTGCTTCTGATTCTGGGCGCAGCCCGTAGGAGCCTTGCTTGCAGGCGATCTGCCGTGAGCCGGCAGCAAGACCTGTGCATGCGGCATGACTGATATATCGAGCCGCCCAATTCCAGGGCCGCTTCGGGGCCCATCGTCGGCAAGCCAGACTCCTACGCCCTCCGGGCAGAAGCGGAGAGTCGCCCGCCGCGCACCGTTTTTGATGCTGGGCGCAGCCCGTAGGAGCCTTGCTTGCAGGCGATCTGCCGGGCACCGGCAGCAAAACCTGTGCATGCGGTATGACTGATATATCGAGCCGCCCAATTCCAGGGCTGCTTCGCCGCCCATCGTCGGCAAGCCGAACTCCTACGCCCTTCGGGCAGAAGCGGAGAGTCGCCCGCCGCGCAACGTTTTTGATTCTGGGCGCAGCCCGTAGGAGCCTTGCTTGCAGGCGATCTGCCGGGCACCGGCAGCAAGACCTCTGCATTCGGTACGTCCCCACTTCTAAGCGCGAATATTGACCAGTGACTTCTCTTGAGGGCTCTTCCCAAACTCTTCAAGCGCTTTCACAACCGCTATAGCGGCATTCAAGTCAACGAGGGTGGCTTTCGAATAGTCGTCACCCTGCGTGATGTGCTTTTTCAAGAATTCCAGACTTCGGTCAAAGAAGGCATAAGCGTCGACCACCTTATCGCTGTAGATCTCATTGCCCTGGTTATCAAACTCGACATCGATATTGGCGATGGTACTTACCAGGTCTTCGTCAATTATCCCGAGGTCGCTCAGCATCGTCGCAACCGCAAAAAGATCTTTTGAGGTAGTGTGACGAGGGTCGAAGCCTCTTAAGTTAATGTTCAATCCTTGCAGCTTTTTCACGTTGGAAATGTCTTGGTCCGCCCAGTACTGGCGTACTTTTTCCTTCACTTCGGCCCCCGGACTATTGGTCTGGGATTTGATGTTGAACTGCTTGTTTGGCACTGCAACGTACGACTCTAATCGCCCCTGAACTTTACTTAAATTTCCGATCATAAAATCTCCTGAGATCCGGGTGGGTCTTCAGAAGTGTCGGGCGTCCTGTGGAGATATTGAACGGTTGGCCGTGAAGACGGCATCATTGCCTTATTTACAGACCCTTCCCACATCTACCACCGTAGCCATCCTACAAAAATAAAAAAATGCGCCCCGAAAGACGCACCTTTGACTACTCACAGCGTTAAGTCTGGGCGAGTTACAACGTCCCCTTCGCCTTCACCGCAAACCCCACCGGCAACGCGTCCAGCTGAAACCGACTAGCAATCACGCCGCAATAGCTGGTACGTGCCAGATACGCCCCGGACCCTTGCAGGTAAGAGGTGATGTCTTGCACCTCTTCACACAGCTCGAAGGTGCGGTTCTTCAGGCGCCCGCTCGCTTGTGCCGAGCGCAGGGCGCCGTTTGGGGTCCAGTCGGAGATGATCAGCGCGCCTTCGGGGGCCGCTTGTTCGTAACTGCGCACGAAGGCTTCGGCTGAGCGATCGGGCAGGTAAGGCACCATGAAGTAGTGAATGTCATCGCGAAAGGGCAGTTTTTCGGTGTGGGTCGGCAGCTCAATGATGTTGCTGGCGTAGACCGAATACACCAGCAGAATCGCTACCGGGGAGCAGAGCGCAGACGCTGGCATCAGCTTCTCTGCGCGCACTTTGTGCAGCAATTTCTGCAGTTGAAGCACTCCCAGCAAGCTCAGCAGCACCACCCCCGGCAGAAAAAACGTAAACCGGTCAGTGACGTTGTAAGACACCGCGAACACAAAGTTGAGCATCGCCGCCGCCCACAGCAGGCGTAGCGCCGGGCTCTTGGGAAACAGCACCAGCCCCAGGATCTGCGGGCCGATCAGCGACAGCATCAGCAGCACTACCGAGTTTTTTTCGTGCCACATGTCGTCGAAGCGAAACAGCGAGCCCTGCCACGTAAGCTCCGATGCCCGATCGGGAATGCCGATCAGGTAGCGGTGGCCAATCTCGATCAGACTGCGGCCGGCTTCCATGTCCTGGACGATGGCCGGGAACGTCACGGAAAACCCCAACGCTGCGCCAGGAATGGTCAGCAGCGTGCGCCAGCGATGTTGCCAGACCAGTTGCAGGTACAGCGGCAGCAACACGATGAAGGTCAGTTGATGGATCGCCGCCGCCAGGCCTGTGAACACGCCGATGAGAAACAGGCGCTGCAACTGGCCAAGCTTCAAACGCGCATCGAAATGCACCATGTACGCCAGCATCACCAGCAGCGTATGCAACAGATACACCTCGGCTTTGGTCGAGATCCAGAACACCGCATGGGACAGAATCGCCACGGCCACCGCCAGCAGCGCCTGGCGCGAATTGGCGCCGACACTGATCCCCAGCCGGTAAACCACCCACGCCAGCGGGATCAGCAGGAACGAGTTGAGCAGACTCAGCAGCAGCGGGCCGAACAGGTTGTACACCGCCGTGATGAAAAACTGATACAGCGGATGATCCAGCGGCCCTAGCGATTCGCTGAAGTACTGGCCCTGTGAGGCATCGGCGAGGAACACGCCATTGTCCATCCATTGAATCGGCCCGCTGGACGCCAGAAAGCTCCAGACGATAGCGCCGATGACCAACAACAGCGGGATGAGCGTCGATGACCGACCTCGTTTGCCTGCAACCATGACTTCTACTCCTGTCCCTTTTTTGCTTGAGAGTGCGTGTTGAGTGTTATTGAGCCGGCTGACTGTGCAGCGGGGTTTCGCCTTTGAGTTTGAGCAGCATCACCGCGCCGATCGCCACAGCGAACCACAACGTGGCCAGGCGAATCAGCACCGTGGCAGCGATGGCATCGGCGCTGGACATGCCTTTCCAGACCAGCAACCCGACCATCACCGCTTCTGCGCCACCCAGGCCACCGGGCATGAAACTCACGGCGCCTGCCAGCATGGCCAGGGCGTAGACGAACACCGCGAACGTCAGCGGAATATCGGCCCCCATCCATTGCAGAATCCAGTCGAACGCCAGCGCTTCTGCGCTCCAGGCAATCACGCTGAGCAACGTCAGACCGAGCAGCAGGCCCAGGCGATTGCAGCGCTGGGCCTGCAACAACACCTGCATCAGGTGATGCAGCAACCCGATGACCTTGCCGCCTTTTGTCGGCAGCATCAGTGTCAGGCGCTCAAGCAATCGGCGTTGCGACAGCACCAGCAAACCGACCAGCACCAGGCTGACGCCGACCACGATCATCGGCAGCGCCTCGGGGTACAGCGACAGGCCGAACAGAGTGAGCAGCACCACCGCGAACAGGTCCGACAGACGCTCACTGATGAACGCCGCAAAGCTCTTCGGATACGGCACGCCCCAGCGCTTGAGCAGCACGCCGCGCAGTGCTTCCCCGGCTTTGCCCGGCGTGGTCGTCAGGGCAAAACCGGCCAGATAAATGTTCAGGCTCGGGCGCCAAGGCATCGGATGGCCCAGCACTTTCAGGTACGCCTGCCAGCGCACGAAGCGCAGGCCGTAGTTGACCGACGACATGAACAGCGCGATGAGGATGCCAATCAGGCCCACTTCGCCCACCGCCTGGCCGACCGCGTGCCAGCCGCCCCAAAGCGAGAATCCCAGATATCCCAACGCCGAGCCGACCACCGACAGCACCACCGCTCGGAAGCGCCAGCCGGACAGCAGCAGAGG
The DNA here is from genome assembly GCF_057128745.1 of Pseudomonas rosaeacicularis. Classification (NCBI taxonomy): domain Bacteria; kingdom Pseudomonadati; phylum Pseudomonadota; class Gammaproteobacteria; order Pseudomonadales; family Pseudomonadaceae; genus Pseudomonas; species Pseudomonas rosaeacicularis. The sequence continues at coordinate 52,850 of NZ_JBSKHT010000014.1, read as the reverse complement.
CTCGTTCACAAGTTGAGCCTCTTGAACACCGGTTGCGGAATCGAGCGGATGATCCACATGATCAGCGCCCAGAAACCGGGGGCATACAGCGTCGGCACCTTATTGGCGATGCCGGTGACGATGCGTTGCGCCACCTGCGCCGGTTGCGCGAGCAACGCGGCAGGCAGCGCCAGGCCCTTGGTCATCGGCGTGTCGACAAAGCCCGGCTTGATCGTGGTGACGTGCACGCCAATCTTGAACAGCCTGGCCTGCAAGCCTTCGCAATAGGTCGAGACCGCAGCTTTAGCGCTGCCGTACAGATAGTTGGAAGGGCGTCCGCGATCGGCCGCCACCGACGAAATAATCGCCAGACTGCCGCAGCGCTGAATCTCGAACTGCACCGCCAGCACCGTCAGCAGGGCAATCACCGACGTGCAGTTGTTGGCGAACTCGCGCAGCGCCAGATCGACGTCCACTTCGCAGGCTTTCTGGTCGGGCAGGGTGCCATGGGCGATCAGGGCGATGTCGATCTGCCCCAGCGCGGTCAGGCAACGGCTCACCATCAACGGGTGCGCCTGAACGTCATTGGCGTCCATTTCGTGCAGCGTGACATGGCGCGCGCCGCGCCCTTTGAGGTCGGCGGCGGTCTGTTGCAGCTTGTCGACGTTACGCGCCACAAGGAAAAAATCGCTGCCCTGCGTGGCCCATAAACGGGCGCAGGCACTGGCGATGGCTGAGGTGGCACCGATGATCAGGACGCGTTTCATGGCGGTGTTCGCCTCCGTCTTCATAGCTGATTTCATAAGATCACGCGTCTCCAGAAACGGGACATCAGGGAGGGATCGCGCAGCGCTTCCAATTGCTCCCAGGCGGGGTACGCCTGACGAAAATCAGCGCCGCTCATGTGGGCATCCTTGGCCGGATACAAGCGGCCTCCGGCTGCCCGGACGATGTCGTCCAGGCGCGGGAATACAACGTTTTCAAGGGTTTCGCTCTGGGGGAAATCCAGTGCCAGCGAAGTACCTGGCAGGGGGAATGAGAGCAGCCCCGGCGAGCTGATGTCGCCACAGCGCTTGAGCACCGCAAGAAAAGATCCCTGACCGGAGTCGGCAATGGCTGCCAGTAACTCGCCCATGGCAACTTCGGCAGTGGCATCGGGGATGACGCATTGGTATTGCTGAAAGCCGCGCCGACCGTAAATCCTGTTCCAGTGCAGCACCCGGTCCAGCGGGTAGAAAAACGGCTCGTACCGGCTGCGTTTCTGCGTGCGCTGGCTGGGGTGCAGGCGCCAGTAGGCGTTGTTGAACGCGCTCAACGACAGCTTGTTGATCAGCGACACGGGCGGCGTCACCGGCATGCTCAGTTTCGAGCGCTGGCCGACTTCCAGCGAGCCGTATTGCGCGTGGTCGCCGACGATGAACACGCCGCGGCCGGTCTCGGCGCCCTTGGCCAGACAATCGACCCATGCCACGCTGTATTCATGCTGTGCATCCAGCTCGGCGGACAGCGCAAAAAATTCCGCCAGATTGCCGAAGCGCTGCACCGTGAAATCAATCTGGCTGGCGCGAATCGGGATCAGCTGGATGTCCGCCCACTCGATCACACCGGTCAGGCCAAGGCCGCCGATGGTGGCCGCAAACAGCTCGGTATTAACGCTGGGAGAACAGGTGATCGAGCCCTCGCCTTGGCGCAACAGACCAAAACTGCGCACATGACGGCCAAAAGTGCCGCGTACGTGGTGATTCTTGCCGTGAACATCGTTGGCGATGGCACCACCGATGGTCGCAAATTGGGTGCCGGGGGTGACTGGCAGAAACCAGCCCTTGGGGATCGCCACCGCCAGCACGGCGGCCAGGGTAATACCCGCTTCGACACGCACGGTGCCAGCCAGCCAGTCAGCACCGATCAACCGGTCAAGGGCATTCATGTGCAGCACTTCATTACTGCTGGCCAGACAACTGTCGCCGTAACTGCGACCGTTGCCGAAGGGCAGGCTGCTCTGGTGGCTGTCGATCACCCGATCCAGATGCGCGGGCAAATCGTCCAGCCATTCACAACGATGGCCGCGCTGCGGTGTACGCGGGAAGCGTCCCCAGGAATACAACGGCGTACTCATGCGGCAATCCAGAACATCATCATGAACGCGGCGCCAATGAGCTGGCTGGTGCGGTCACGGATGGCGAACACCACCGGGTCGTCGTTCATCATGCCGCGATGGGTCAACATCCATACCCGCGTGACCCAGAACAGCAGCAGCGGGCACGCCAGCCAGATGATGTGCGGTGTGCCATACAGCGCGGTGGTGGCGGCGTCCTGGATGTACAGCGCCAGAACCATCACCGCCAGGTACCCGGACGAGGCGCCTAGAGACGCGATCATGTCCAGATCCCCCGGATAATAGCCGCGTCCGCGGGCCATCGTGTTGACCTCTCGGGCCCGGGCATCGCGCAGTTCGGCGTAGCGCTTGACCATCGCAAGGCTCAAGAACATAAACATTGAGAAGGCGAGAATCCAGAACGTCAGCGTCAGGTTGAACGCGGCGACGCCGGCGATGATGCGCGCGGTGTAGAGCATCGCCAGCACAATCACGTCCACCGCCATCATGCGTTTGAGGTGCAACGAATACGCCAGCGTCAGGCCGTAATACGCCGCCATGACCGCCGAGAATTGCCAGGGCAACAGCATCAGCGCGCCACCGAAGGACAACGCGAGCAAGGTCGGCACCAGTAACAGTCCGGCCTTGATCGACAGTTTTCCGCTGGCGAACGGGCGGTTGCATTTGCTCTTGTGGTGGCGGTCGTCGCACAGGTCCAGCAGGTCATTGAGGATATAAACGCTGGAGGCGCACACCCCGAAAAACAGAAACGCCAGGACGCCGTCCCGCACCAGTTCGAACTGGCTGATGCGATGTGACGCCAGCAACGGCACGAACACCAGCGCGTTTTTCAGCCACTGGTGCATGCGCAAGGCTTTGCGCCAGTCGCGCAGGGAAGGGGTATTGGAGTGAATGACCGGCTCGATCTCGCGCACAGCTTTTATGCGCTGTTCCACACCTGAATCGGGGTTCACTAAATAGGCCTGGCGCGACACGCCCCAGATCGGCAAATCATCTTTTGAGTTGCCCAGATAGTCGAAACCACCTTCACCGTAGTGCGCCACTAACAAGTCGCGTTTGTTATTACCGGACAAGTTGCGATTGGCGTTAGAGGCCAGGACAAGATCGAACAGCTCAAGATGTTCGGCAATTTTTTCCGCCAGACTGACATGGCTGGCAGTGGCCAGTACAATCATGCGGCCCTTGGCTTTTTCGGCCTTTATCAGCTCGATGATCTGCGGATCGTAGGGCAGCACCGACACATCAATCTGCGTCTCCAGCGCGAGGCCTTCTTTCAACGCTGCCTTGCCCTTGAGCAGCCAGCCCAGCAACTTATAGGCTTTGAGCGGCTGGCTTCTGACGAACGCCATGGCTGTTTCCATCAGCAGATCAGAACGCAGCAAAGTGCCATCCAGATCAACTACCAGCGGCGGATAAGTTTCGAGAACTCGTCCCTGAATTCTGGCCATAGTGAGTGCTCCTTTGAGGTCGACTCGACTATAGTCACAATTGTTTTTTTTCCGACTCATTTAAATTAAACAGCGGCGGTGAAGACGACAGTGACCTGACGTCAGAATTTATTACACGTTGAAGTGGCATTTTCGAAACTAGCCGTTTCAATAATGAAACACTGCGCTGGCAACTTTTTGGCGAGCCTGCGATGACTGTTATTTGGCGATGTGCATCAGGGTAATGCCGTTTTCTTTACGCAGGTTGTGCTGTGCCAGGAGACGCATGACGTAACCGATCTTGATCAGCGTCGGCCCGACAATGGTCATGGCGTGCAGGCTGACCAGGCCTACCAGATTCAAATGCAGGTCCAGCACGTAAGCGCCGAGGATGCCCGTCAGCAGCATGATCAGCCCAGTCCACAGGACGCGAGTCGAAAGGGACAGCACATTGATTGGGTTGTTGAAGAAATCGAACATGGCCGTTACTCCTGAATCGATGATGACGAGGCAACTGCTCGCCGGTATCAAGCCTTTATCAGGAAACGTGCCAATTCCATCGGGCTTTTAAATCAATGGGTTAAATGCGCTGTGTCGTAACGACCTGAGCGGCGTGCTGTCGTTTTAACGTGCCGCGCTGTCATAATGACCGCGATTTAAATACCGTTAGCTGGACGTTCTGTGGATCAGTCCGCCTTTGAGGTCGTTATGACGAATCCCTTGCTGTTGGCGTTGGTGCCCCTGGTGGCCGACCTGTCCCGGGAACTGCCGGACGAAGAGCGCTATCGGCGCCTGCTGCGGTCCTTGCGCCAACTGCTGCCGTGCGATGCGGTTGCGCTGTTAAAGCTCGACGGCGATGTGCTGGTGCCGATGTCAGTAGAAGGGTTGAGTCCTGACACCCTCGGGCGCCGGTTCAAGGTGGAGGAGCATCCCCGGCTCAAGATCATCCTGGAACATCGCGGTCCGACGCGTTTCTCCACTGACTGCGATCTGCCGGACCCTTACGACGGCCTCGTCGATGGTCATCACGGCCACCTGGAAGTCCACGATTGCCTGGGGTGTCCGCTGTATGTGCAGGACAAACCCTGGGGCGTGATTACTCTGGATTCTCTGGACCCCTCAACTTTTGGCGCGCTGGACCTGGACAATCTTCAAGCGTTTTCCAGCCTGGCGGCGGCCACGGTAACGGCCAGTGAGCGGATCAATCAGCTGTCGCGCAATTTTGAAGACCAGCGTCAACTGGCTGAAGTCTACAAACGCGCCGCCGGAGGGCGCGGCCCACGGGAGCTGATCGGCCAAAGCGCGGTGCACAAACGTCTGCAGCAGGAAATCCAGTTGGTCGGCAACAGCCCGCTGACCGTGTTGATCACCGGCGAAACCGGGGTGGGGAAGGAACTGGTCGCCGAATCCATCCACCTCAGCTCGCCCAGGGCGCACAAACCGCTGATCAGCCTCAACTGCGCGGCGTTGCCGGAACTGCTGGTGGAAAGCGAGTTGTTCGGTCATGTGAAGGGCGCGTTCTCCGGTGCGGTCAGTGGCCGCAGCGGCAAGTTCGAACTGGCCCATGGCGGCACGATCTTCCTCGATGAAGTGGGCGAGCTGCCACTGCCGGTGCAGGCCAAACTGCTGCGGGTTTTGCAGAGCGGGCAGTTGCAGCGTGTGGGTTCTGATCAGGAGCACCACGTAGACGTGCGGATCATTGCCGCCACCAACCGCGACCTGGCGCAAGAGGTCAAGGAAGGGCGCTTTCGTTCTGACTTATATCACCGCCTGAGCGTTTACCCGCTGCTGGTGCCGCCGCTGCGCGACCGGGGCCGCGATGTGCTGCTGCTCGCCGGTTTTTTTCTCGAAGAAAACCGCGCCCGCATGGGACTGCGCAGCCTGCGCATGAGCGCCGAGGCGCAAAAGATGCTGGTGGATTACACGTGGCCGGGCAATGTGCGCGAGCTGGAACACTTGATCAGCCGTGGCGTACTGAAGGCGTTGTCGGGGCACACTGAGCGTCCGCGAATCCTGACCATCGAGGCTGCCGCGCTGGGCCTTGACGAGGGCGCCTCTGTACCTGCACCCACCCTCGCGATCAACGGCATCGCGCCCATCATCAAACCCGGCGAAGGACTGAAGGAAGCGGTGGACGCCTACCAAACCATCCTCATCAGCGAAGCGCTGGAGCGCCATCAGGGCAAGTGGGCAGACGTGGCGCGAGAGCTGAACGTTGATCGCGCAAACCTGAGCCGCCTGGCCAAGCGGCTCGGGATTCGGTGAGTGGGATTGCACAAGCACCGCCAATCCACCGTGGGAGCGGACCTGTCCGCGAAGGCAATGTATTAGGCGCTACAGATGGGCTGGATGTTCCGGCCTCTTCGCGGACGGGTCCGCTCCCACAGGTCTATCTGTGTCTCAAGAAATCGGCCGCCTCGCCACCCACCGTCAATGCGCAATGTCCTCCAGCGCCAGGTTCCGCGTCCTCGGTCCGAACGTGGCGATGGTGATCATCACGATCAGCATGCTCACGACGATAAACGTCAGCACCCCCGGCGTGCCGAAGTGGTCCAGGAAGAAACCGATCAGCAAGCTGCTGAACACCGTCGACAACCGGCTGAACGAATAGCAGAAACCCACTGCCCGAGCGCGGATGTTGGTGGGGAACAGTTCGCTCTGGTACGAGTGATAGCTGAAGCTCAGCCAGGCGTTGCAGAAGGTGATCATCACGCCGCAGAAGATCAGCCCCACCGGGGTAGTCTGCTGGGCGAACACGGTGCCGAAGATCATCGCACCCAACGCCGAGCCGACTATCTGCCATTTATTCTCGAAACGGTTGGCGAACTTGACGAACAGCAGCGGCCCAAGCGGGTAGGCGAGCGTGATAACGAACGCATATGCCAGGCTGTGGGTGACGCTGACGCCCTGACCGGACAGCAACGCCGGCAGCCAGTTGCCAAAACCGAAAAAGCCGATGGCCTGGAACACATGAAACACAATCAGCATCAATGCGCGGCGGCGGTAGGGCGGCTGCCAGATGTCGGCGAAGCGGCCTTTGCCTTCTACCGTCACGGTGTGGGTCTCGGGCTCGTCGAGGGTTTTGCCGGGCTCTTTGCGTTGCAGGTCGTTGACGCAGCGCGCCTCGAGGTCATCCATGATCCGCTCGGCTTCGTCGAAGCGTCCGTGTTGCGCCAACCAGCGCGGGGACTCGGGCAAACGTGAACGCAGCCACCAGATAAACAGCGCAAACACGGCGCTCGCCAGCACCACCCAACGCCAGCCGGAAATCCCGAACGGCGCTTGCGGCACCAGCCACCAAGACATCAACGCCACCGACGGCACCGAAAGAAACTGCACGAAAAAGGCGAAGGCAAACGCCGAACTGCGCATGCGTTTGGGCACCAGTTCCGAGAGGTACGCGTCGATGGTCACCAGCTCAATCCCCAAGCCAATGCCCACCAGAAAGCGCATGCAGATGATGCCCAGCGCCGAAGTCTGGATGCCCATCAACACGGTAGCGACGGTGTACCAGATCAGCGCAAAGGTGAAAATCGCCCGACGGCCGAAGCGGTCTGCGATGGGGCTCAGGCAACTGGCGCCCAGAAACAGACCCAGAAATGTCGCGGACGCAAACGCCGCCTGATCAGAGAAACCGAACACGCCCTGATTGCCGGTGGCGAACAGCCCGTCGCGAATCAGGCCTGGGCTGATGTAGGCGGTCTGGAACAGATCGTACAGCTCGAAAAAGCCGCCGATGGACAGCAGCGCAACGAGTTTCCAGAGTGTGGCAACAGCGGGCAGGCGATCAATGCGCGCCGAAATGTGCGCGGCCCGCACCGGGTCAATGCCGTCGGAGCCATTAGCCGTCTTCGCGGCCGTTTGTGCAGAAGCAGACATGTCGAAGTTCCAGTTCCGTGGGACCGGCCATGGTAACGGAATCGAGACAAAACATTTCTGCGCGTTTAAGCTCCGTGGCTTGTTGCCATCAGCCATCGGATTCCCGTGAAGTACAAACTCCCCACCACCGCCACAGCCCCGTTTTGCCCATCCGCTGTGACTGACACGGTCGCCATTCCGGCCAACGCCTCATTCGCCCGCAAAATGATGCTATTCGTCGGGCCCGGGCTGTTGATCTCGATCGGCTACATGGACCCTGGTAACTGGGCTACGGCCATTGAAGCGGGTTCGCGTTTCGGTTACTCGCTGCTGTTTGTCGTGGTGCTGGCCAGCCTGTCGGGCATGGTGTTGCAAAACCTCTGTTCGCGCCTGGGCATCGCCACGGGTCGGGATCTTGCGCAGTTGTCGGCCCAGCGCTACAGCCCCAATGTCGCGAAAGGGCAGTGGATACTGGCGGAACTGTCGATTCTGGCGACGGATCTGGCAGAAGTGCTGGGCGCTGCGCTGGCGTTTCATCTGCTGCTGGGTGTGTCGATTACCACCGGTGTAGCGCTGACGGCCTTCGATACGGTCATCGTGCTGGCGTTGCAAGGCGCTAATTTTCGACGTCTTGAAGCAATCATTCTCGGGCTGATCGTCACCATCGCGACGTGCTTCTTTATTGAGCTGGCGCTGATCAAACCGTTCTGGCCGGACGTTGTGGCCGGGCTCAAGCCGTCGTGGGACGTGCTGAGCAATCAAGAGCCGTTGTACATCGCCATCGGCATTCTTGGCGCCACTGTCATGCCGCATAACCTGTATCTGCACTCATCGGTGGTGCAAACCCGAGTCAACGGCACGACCCAAGCGGCCAAGGCCAGTGCGATTAAATACGCCCGGGTCGACACCATTGGTTCGCTGACCCTGGCGCTGATCATCAACGCCGCGATTCTGATTCTCGCGGCGGCGGCGTTTCATGGCACTGGGCATACCGAGGTGGTAGAGATTCAGGACGCCTATCACCTGCTCGACCCGTTGGTGGGCGGCACATTGGCCAGCGTGTTGTTCGGCGTCGCCTTACTGGCAGCCGGGCAAAGTTCGACCTTCACCGGGACCATCGCCGGGCAGGTGGTGCTGGAAGGGTTTCTCAACGCGAAGATTCCGTGCTGGCAGCGGCGCCTTATTACCCGGGGACTGGCGTTGATTCCGGCGTTCATCGGCGTGATCTGGTTCGGTGACGGCGCAGTGGGGAAGATGCTCGTGCTGAGCCAGGTCGTGCTCAGCCTGCAACTGCCGTTCGCGTTGTGGCCGTTGATTAAGTTCACCAGCGACAAACAGCTGATGGGGCCGTTCGCCAACAGCACAACCACCAAAATCCTCGCGTGGGGGTTGTTCGGCCTGATCTCGGTGGCCAACCTGACGCTGATGTATTTTTGGGTGAGTTGATCTGTGAAGGTTTGTAGGAGCGAATTTATTCGCGAGCGGCCGGTTCTGCTGATGCATCTTTATCGCCTGAAACGTTGCCTCGCGAATAAATTCGCTCCTACAGGATGTCAGGATCGCGAATAAATTCGCTCCTACAGGATGTCAGGATCGCGAATACATTCGCTCCTACAGGATGTCAGGATCGCAAAGGTGATCGCTTTCGCTGAACTCCCTGGCAGCCCCCGAACTCTGAACCCAAAGGCTGCCACGGCCTGACGGTGAGGATGAGCGCATGGCGACCACCAGTATCTCCGCGCAGGCGGACACTCGCGGCGAGTTGTTTGAGACCGACATTCCGGCGCGGCTGGACCGTCTGCCGTGGGGGCGGTTTCATACTTTGCTGGTGATTGCGCTGGGCATCACCTGGTTGCTCGACGGCCTGGAAGTCACGCTGGCTGGCTCGGTATCCGGCGCGCTGAAAGACAGCCCGGTCCTGCATCTCACCAACAGCGACATCGGTCTGGCGGGCGGCGCCTACATCTTCGGTGCGGTGCTGGGAGCGTTGTTCTTCGGCTGGCTGACCGATCGTCTCGGCCGGCGAAAACTGTTCTTCATCACCCTCATTCTGTACGTCAGCGCCACCGCAGCCACGGCGTTTTCCTTCAGCCTGTGGAGCTTCATGCTGTTTCGCTTTCTCACCGGCATGGGCATCGGCGGCGAATACACGGCGATTAATTCAACCATTCAGGAGTTCACCCCGGCGCGCTTTCGTGGCTGGGTGGACCTGACCATTAACGGTACTTTCTGGATCGGCGCAGCCATTGGCGCCGTTGGCTCGATTGTGTTGCTGGACCCCGGCTGGATCGGCGGCGATCTGGGCTGGCGCCTGTGCTTCGGTATAGGCGCGGTGCTCGGTTTGCTGATATTGGTGATGCGGCTCTGGCTGCCGGAAAGCCCGCGCTGGCTGTTGATCCATGGCCAGACCGAGGAGGCGACGCAGATTGTCGAGAATATCGAAAAGCGTTTTCGCGAACAGGGCCATGAACTGCCAGCACCCACCGGCAAACCCCTGCGCCTGCACGCTCGGGATCACACGCCCTTGAGCGAAATTTTCCAGACGCTGTTCGTCAGCTATCGCCAGCGCGCATTAGTCGGGATGACACTGCTCACTGCTCAGGCGTTTTTCTACAACGCGATCTTCTTCACCTACGCGCTGGTGCTGACCGAATTCTACGGCGTACCGTCGTCGCACATCGGCTGGTACGTGTTGCCGCTGGCACTGGGTAATTTTTGTGGACCGCTTTTGCTGGGGCGGCTGTTCGACGTCATCGGCAGACGCGTGATGATCAGCCTGACCTACGCCATTTCCGGTGTCCTGCTGGCCATCAGCGGCTACCTGTTTCAGCAGGAATTACTCACGGTCACCCAGCAAGCCATCGCGTGGATGGTGATCTTCTTTTTCGCCTCGGCAGCTGCCAGTTCGGCCTACCTGACCGTGGCAGAAACCTTCCCGCTGGAAATTCGTGCCCTGGCCATTGCCGTGTTCTACGCCTTCGGCACCGGTTTAGGCGGGATCATCGGGCCGACGCTGTTCGGCGAATTGATCGACAGCCATGATCGCGGCAACGTGTTCATCGGCTACCTGATCGGTTGCGCGTTGATGTTGATTGCGGCGTCCGTGCAAGCGATCTGGGGCGTAGCGTCGGAGCGCAAATCCCTCGAAGAAGTGGCGCGGCCGTTGTCCCAGGCGCATGACTGAGGACCGTGCTGTACGGACCCATATTGGATCGGCAGCACCACTAAAATGTGGTTCCAACGCAACTCCAGTGGGAGCGGACCTGTCCGCGAAGAGGCCGGTACACCAAGCGCATTTCTTGCGCCTGACAAGCAGTCTTCGCGGACAGGTCCGCTCCCACATTCCTGGGTACGATCAAATATTGGGAATCACCCACCGCTCCTGCAACTGCTGAATATATCCAGCTTGGGCTGATACTCCGCCGTCGTTACACCGAGCAAACCCAGCACCGAATGAAACATGTAATCGTGGCTCAGGTCAGGCTGGTCGCGCTTGGCTTGCAGGCATTTGAGGTCGACGGCGGCGTCTTTGAGCGTCTGGTTGCCGAACCACATGACCATTGGCACGTGGGTCTGCGCAGCCGGGGCAATGGCATACGGAGCGGCGTGTAGGTAAACGCCGTTTTCGCCCAGGGATTCACCGTGATCGGACACGTAAATCATCGACGTGTCGACCTTGTCCTGATTGCGCTTGAGCAGTTCGATGGTCTGCGCCAGGAAATGATCGGTGTACAAAATGGTGTTGTCGTATACGTTTTTCAGCTCGTCCGAGGTGCAGCTCCCCAGTTGATTGGTGTGACAGACCGGGGTGAAACGCTCCAGGGATTGGGGATAGCGGTCGTAATATTCGGGACCGTGGCTGCCGTCGGAATGCAGGACGATGATCGCGTTGTCCTGCAGGGTGTCGATGTAGTCCTGTAGCCCCACCAGCAGCGATTCATCCAGGCAATGGGTGCCGTCGCAGAACGGGCTCGGCTGGTTCTTCGGGATGTCACTGTGGGGCACGCGCAAACAGGCGCCTTTGCAATCGCTGTTATTGTCCAGCCACACCACCTTCAGGCCCGCCCGCTGGAGAATGTCCAGCAGGCCTTCGTAGGTTTTACCCTTTTTGTCGCTGTAATCGGTGCGCGGAAATTTCGAGAACATGCACGGCACCGAGACAGCCGTCGACGTGCCGCAGGATTGCACTTGGGTGAAGTTGAGAATGTCCAGTTTAGCCAGCTCAGGATTGGTCTCGCGCCCGTAACCGTTCAGCGAGAAGTGATCGGCGCGAGCCGTTTCGCCGACCACGAAGATCATCAGGCTTTTCTTCGGACGCTGCTGCGCTTGCGGGCTCAGGGCTGCATCGGCGCCAACGGTCTGGACTTTCAGGGTTTCCTTGATCGCGACGCTTTGCTTGGTCAGCTTGCCCAGGGCGTATACGTAGTTGGTTGGATTAATGAAGTGCGTGAGTTTGTCTTCGTCGCGAAAGATCGGCGCGTAGGTCGAATAGAACGCGCCCACCGACACCGCAATCACCAGCACGCAGCCAATGGCGACCAGCACCTTGTTGACCAGTCCTGGCAGCACCCGCCGATAGGTCACGGGCGCCCACCAGATCAGCACGATCGGCAGCACGCCGAGCACCAGCAGATACCCCAACAGCTTGGCGCTGAGCAAGGCGCTGGCTTCAGCAGGATTGGTTTCCAGTACGTTCTGCATCATCACCGTGTCGATGGCGATGCCGTAACTGCCCATGAAATACGCCGCCGCCGCAGAGCACAGCGCCACCAGACTCAATACTGGCTTGAGCGTTGGACGGAACGAGAAGGGGATCAGCAGCAGCGTGAAAGCGGCCCACAGGAAAAACGCAAACGACACCTGAAACGCCAGGGCCTTGATCCCTTGCAGCTCGGTCAGGCCGACGAGCGCATGCCAGGTGGCAACGTTGTAAAACGCAACAAGACAGAGTGAAAACAGCAGCACCAGACGGGTAGAGGTAAGGCGTTTGAACATCGATTTCATTTCCATATAGAGCGCTGATCACGGCGAAGCGGGCGCGCACCGTTCTGCGTCGTCAAGGTCCGGGAGACCTGTGCGCGGTTCGATGGCTCAGCTGATGAAGCATGGGGAAGGTGTTGTTACAAAGTTTTTCAGATCAAATGTGAATAACTCGTGAAGCCCGCAACGCTCGCCCTTCGATTATGCTCATTTGGCCAGAACGACCGCCGTTGCAAGCGCGTTTGTCCAAGAATTTGCTTATGGGCCGTGCCAACCTGTGGCTGGATCGGGAGTTGTTTCAAGCGTAGTCAATCATTGGAAATGATCGAGAAAAGGAGAGCACATGAAACTCATCGGTATGCTGGATTCGCCCTACGTTCGGCGGGTCGCTGTCAGTCTGAAACGCATGGGTGTCGCATTCGAGCATGAGCCGATTTCGGTGTTTCGCGGGATCGAGCAATTCAAGGCCATCAATCCGCTGGTCAAGGCGCCGACGCTGGTGACCGATGACGGGGTGGTGCTGATGGAGTCGTCACTGATTCTGGATTACGTGGAGAGCCTGGTCGGGCCCGGGCGAGGGCTAATGCCCCAAGGGCTGCCGGAACGTGTTCAGGTGTTGCGCGTGACGGGGCTGGCGATGGTGGCCTTTGAGAAAGCGGTGCAGATTTACTATGAGCGCAATTTACGGCCTGCCGAGATTCAGCATGCGCCCTGGCTTGATCGCGTGGGCTCGCAACTCAAATGCGCCTGCGCAGAGATCGAAGCCGAATTGACGCGCAGGCCGCTTGCGTGTGACGCACTTATTGGTCAGGACGGCATCAGCGTGGCCGTGGCGTGGGGATTCATCCAATTGGTGGTGCCGGATCAGGCATCAGCGCAGGATTATCCGCTGCTGGCGCAATTCAGCGCGCAGGCCGAGAAGCTAGAGATATTTGTGAGTTCACCGATGGTGTAAGGCTGCGTCCTCTGGGCTGGAGTAATAATGATCGTTCCCACGCTCTGCGTGGTAACGCAGTGGTGAACGCTCTGCGTCCAGGTGACGCGGAGCGTCAGAGGCTGCATCCCCACGCGGAGCGTGGGGACGATCAAATCCGGGGTATTGGCCTATACAATTCAACGCGACTGTTGGGCCAACACCTTGGCCAGGCTGCCATCGGCCTTGAGCGTCTCGAATGCCTGGCGGATGCGTTTAACGGTGTCGTCGGGGGTGGTTTGGCTCAGGGCGATGTAAAGGCCTTTGGACAGCTCGTCCAAGGTGTAAACCGCTTCCAGATCTTCAAACGCGATATGCAGGTCTTCGCATTGTTCTCGCGCCTCACGTTCGGGCATGGGCACCAGTTCCAGCTGACCACTGACCAGCTTGCGCAGGTTGTCCAGGTTGTTGGCCGACACCACCACTTTGGTGAAACCCTTGCGTTCCAGGTATTGCTGCCGGGCGTCATCGCGAACGACCCCTACGCTGTAGAGCTTGGCGTCCGACAACTCCTTGACCCGTACATCCTTGCGCTCACGCAGTTTGTAGAAAACCGGCGTGACCTGATCCAGTTCGCCGACCCATTTGAACAGCGCCTCGCGTTCGGCGCTGCGGATGATCGGGTAGATCAGCACGTTGGATTCCAGGCGCGCCATGTTGTAGGCGCGGGCCCACGGGTACAGCGTCATCCGGTAATCGGTAATACCCGCCAAAGCCAGCGTCTGCTCAACGATGACACTGGCCGACCCCACCACCTTGCCGTGTTCCAGATAGCTGTAGGAAGAGTCTTCGGTGACAACCTGCAAGGGGGCGGCGTGCGTCGGCGTGCAGGTCATCCCCAGAAGGGCTGCGCACACAAGGCTTGCGCAACGGCTGACGCAATACTTCGAAAAAGCGCTCATGTCAGCTCACGCTCCTGTTCCGGCCTTGGCTTTTGGCGCGATACAACGCTTTGTCGGCGCTTTGCAGCAACTGATCGAAACGCTCCATCGTGCCTCGGTTCAGCTCGGCAATGCCGATGCTCAGTGTAATAAACGGCGAGATCGGCGAGGCGCCATGACGCAGTTGTCTGCGGCTGAGCATCTGGCGCAGATGCTCAGCCGCCGCGTGTGCCTGCAACTCGTCAAAGCCCGGGAGCAATACCGCAAACTCTTCACCGCCCAGCCGCGCCACCAACTCGCCGGAGCGCGTAAACAACGTGCTCATGATCAACGCGACGTCGCGCAGGCACTGATCGCCCATGGCGTGGCCATAGGTGTCGTTGTAAAGCTTGAAAAAATCGATGTCGCACATCAGCACTGACAATGGCTGCTGGTGGCGCAAGGCGCGGTTGAATTCAAGTTCTTTGATTTCGTCGAAATGCCGGCGGTTGGCCAGGCTTGTCAGCGGATCGAAACGCGACAGCGCTTCAAGCCGGGTGTTGGCCGCCTGCAACTCAGCGGTGCGTTGCTCCACCAGTTGGGCCAAATGGTCGCGGCTGGCAGACAGCGCCACTTCGTCACGGGCCTGACGCTCAAGGTGCGTGGCCAGTTTGTCCTGCAGATCGTTGACCCCGGCTTCTAGCAAGGTCAGCTCATCGCCGGTCTTGCGGCGGCGTTCCAGGGTCAGCCGTTGGGTCAGATTCTGGGGCGTCAGTTGGCTCAAATGTCGGGCGATGTGCCGTACATGCAGCGTCACCGAGCGGTTGAACATGCCCATGATCAGCCCGGCCAGCGCCAGCGACTGAATGATCTGGGTCAGCATGATGATCGCCACTTCACGCCAAAGGCGCGTCCACAGCAGGCTTTCATCGCCCTCGATGGTCAGCTCGCCGACCACCTCGTTGGCGCCGGGGTAGGGAGCAACGGTCAGTTGGCGGTGCAGCACCGGCGCCAGGTTTGAGCCTTCGTGGCCGGGCCGTTTGCGTTCCAGCACCTCCGGGACTCGTCCGGGGCGCACGATCTTCAACTCCACGCGACCGACCGGCGCCGCCAGCGCCACGCTGTCCACCTGAGCCTGCAACGCGTCACTGTCCATTTCCCAGACGGCCTTGGACAACGTGCCCTGAAACACCTGATCGATCAGCGTGAGTTCGGCATTCATCGTCGCCAGGTTGTTGTTCCAGGCAAACCAGGTGCGCACCGCTACCGTCGCCACGGTAAACAGCACGCAGAACGCGAGTGTCGCTACTACCAGTCGCCGCGCCAGCGAGCCGGTTTGCGGCAGTAACTCCGGGTTTGCCTGCAATGGGGTGTCGGACTCTGTCAGCATGCTCAATCCCACTTCCGGGCAATCGCGTCATAGGTCCCGTTGTCACGAATGGCTTGGAGGCCCTCTTGAAAACGCTTCACCATCGCGTCCGGCGTCTTCTTGCTGAACGCCATGCTGAAGCCGCCGCTGTCTTCCAGTTCAGGCAGACGCAAAGACTGCACCAGCACGCTGGAGGGGTCATCACCGGCCTTACGCGCTAGATATCGGGCGTTGAGTTCGTCGGATATCCAAAGGTCGACATGACCGAGCTTGAGCTTTTCGTAATTGAGCTCGTAGCGGTTACTGCTCTGCAATTGCACGCCGACCTTGAATTGTTTACTGATCAGGTATTGCTCGCCGACGTCTTCGTTCACGGTTGCGGTCTGGAAGCGCTTGGCATCGTCGAGTTGCTGCAGCGTCAGGCGGTGATTGGCGTAAGAAAACAAATACCAGCGGCACGGCGCAATGCTGCCCACCCACTTGAACAGCGATTCGCGAGCTGGGCTGCGGGTGATCGAATAAATCAGGATGTTTTCGCCATGCAGCGCCAGGTCGTAGGCCCGCGCCCAGGGCATCGACTGAATGCTGGCCTGCACGCCGACCTGTTTGAGCACCGCCTGGACCACCTCGGTGCTCATGCCGGTGAGCTTGCCGTCCTGAGTCATGTTGTAGGGCGGCAGTTCTTCGGTGACGATGCGGATCGCCGGCGGCACGTCGGATGCCGAGGCAGGCGCCCCGAGCAGGCACAGCAAGGCAGCGCTTAGCAGCGCTGGAAGTAGTTGACGAAGCAACAGCGGCGATGTCATGGACAACAATCTCATTGACTGCACTCGCGAGCGTCGCTGCGCCCTGTACAGGGTCGGCAGCTAACGGGCGGATGGCTTCTTACACTTGATTTATCGGCGCATATTGCAGCGGCTTGAGCCACAGCGCATCAATGCATCCATTGCGGTGAGCACACACGATGGCCCGCCAGCATCGCAGTTGCTTTGGCGTTTTGCCACGTCCCATTGCCTGGGCATTGTTGATCTGGATAAACGGTCGTTTGAACGGCCGGAACTCCTTATTTTTCCGGTACATCCCGTCGGCCAAGGGCGGCCCAAAGCCTTGCGCTGCTCATCATCTCCCCCGGTTTTTGTCAGCCCCGAAATTTCGTAGCGGCGCCGATCCCGCTGTAGGAGCGCGCTTGCCCGCGAAAACGGACTCTCAGACGCCGATTGCCAGATTCATTGCAGTTTCTGCAACAGTGGATTGCCTTGTCTGGTGATTCCGTCCTTACGGTGAAGCGATCAAACTGATTCACCTGCGCAATCTGACGCTGCTGACCGGAGACGCCGCCATGAACCCATCTGCTCAAACCACTTCCCTCTGGCACGCTGGTGAACAGCGTTTGCAAGCCCATGTCGGCGTCGCCGAGCGTATGGAGCAGCATGGCAGGAAGGTGGTGCGTGATTACATGCCCGATCAGCATCGGCAGTTCTACGAGCAGTTGCCCTACATCGTCATCGGCGCGGTCGATGATCAGGGCTGGCCCTGGGCGAGCGCGCTCGATGACCGCGCGGGCTTCATCACCTCGCCCGATCCTCGCCTGTTGGCTATCAGTCGGCTGCCCGATGCCGATGACCCGCTCAGCCAGGGTTTGAAACCGGGCGCGGCGCTGGGGATGTTGGGGATTGAGCTAAACACCCGGCGGCGCAATCGCATCAATGGGCGAATCAGCAAACTCGACGCCGACGGTTTTTCTGTCGAAGTCGAACATGCGTTCGGCAACTGCCCACAGTACATCCAGCTGCGGCATCTCAAGCAGACATCACGTCCTGCACCGGTCGATCGACCAAACCCAGCCCCCATGAGCGAATTGGACGACGCGGCGACCGCCACCATTCGCGCTGCCGACACGTTCTTCGTCGCCAGCTACGTGGACCTCGACGGCGATTCACAGCGCCGTCAGGTGGACGTGTCCCATCGCGGCGGCCAGGCCGGTTTCGTCCGGGTCGAGGGCAATGTGCTGACCATTCCGGATTTCGCCGGCAACCTGCATTTCAATACCTTGGGCAATTTTGTGCTCAATCCCAAAGCCGGACTGCTGTTCATCGACTTTGAGTCTGGCGATGTGCTGCAGGTCATCGGCCAAGTGGAGATCATCCTTGAGGGACCGGAAATTGCCGCGTTTCAGGGCGCTGAACGGCTCTGGCAGGTAAAAGTGCAGGCCATGATTCGTCGGCCTGCCGTCTTGCGCTCGCGCTGGACCCTGGAAGGCTACTCGCCCAATAGCCTGATGACCGGCAATTGGCAACAGGCCGCCGCCCGCCTGAAAGCCCAAACCCTGTCGGAGCAATGGCGGCCGTTGCGGGTGACGCGTATAGAGGACGAAGCCTCTGGCATCCGCTCCTTCTACCTGGAACCCAATGACGGCGCAGGAATGCCAGCATTCAAAGCCGGACAGCACTTGCCCTTGCGCGTGACTTTGGTCGGGCAAGACAAGCCAGTGATCCGCACCTACAGCCTGTCCAGTGCGCCCTCGGACGACTTCTTTCGCATCAGCGTCAAGCGTGACGGCGCGGCGTCGGCGCACCTGCATGATCAAGTCCGGGTGGGGGATATGCTGGAGGCTCGCGCGCCCCAAGGCAGTTTCACGGTTGATCCCGCCGAGCGTCGCCCACTGGTGCTGATGGGCGCCGGCATCGGCGTGACGCCAATGTTGGCGATGCTGCGCGAGGTCATTTATGAGGGCAAGCGGGTGCGCCGCATGCGCCCGACCTGGTTCATCCAGAGTGCACGTCGTCTGGTGGATCTGGCATTCCGCGCAGAAGTGGACACACTCATTGAAACGGCTGGCGATTCTCTGACCGCCATCCGCTTGCTCAGCCAGCCCGAAACAGGCGGCTGGCAAGGCGACGGTTTACAAGCGTTTGGCCGTATTGACCTTGCGCTGCTCAAATCAGTATTGCCGTTCGACGATTTCGATTTTTACCTGTGCGGCCCGTCAAGTTTCACCCAAGGCTTGTACGACGGGCTCAGGGCCATGCACATCCGCGACGAGCGCATACACGCCGAGACATTCGGGCCGTCGACGCTCACCCGTACTCGCGATCAACTGTCCGCTGGCTTGCAACAGCCGCCAGCTTCCGCCACCTCAGTTCCGGTGGTATTTGAAAAATCAGCCAAGGAGGGACGCTGGCAGCCAGAGGGTGGCAGCCTGTTGGAGCTGGCCGAAAGCCGTGGCCTGAATCCCGAATACAGTTGCCGTGGCGGTTCATGTGGCACCTGCAAAACCCGGCTCATCAGCGGCCAGGTGCATTACCCGGTTCCGCCCGCCGAGATGCCGGCGGCGGACCATGTGCTGATCTGCTGCGCAGTCCCGGCTTCAGGGCCGTTGGTGCTCGATCTGTAATCATCCATGCGTGTGCAGGAGGTTGTGATGAGTGAATGGCCGGTTGGTAAAGACGAAGCCCCCACCCCTTTTCAACACACTGAACAGGAAGCGTCGTGGCTGGCGCCGCAATGCATGTGCCCGCTCTCGGGCGATACGCCTGAGTCACACCCCTGCGATGAGCGCCCGGTCACGCTGGGTTTTATCGCCTGGATGCGCCGCGTATCGATCTTCCATAGAGACCGGCATCGGCATTGAACTTCGCCTGAGCGGGCAGGGGTCAAGGCCCCTGCGACTCAATGACGGGGTTGAATGCGCGGCAGGGTAGCGTGATGATGAGCGCCGATTCGTCAGCCAGATTCCAGGCTTGGCCCAGCCCGCATTGACCTGCCGTCACAAGGACGTCCATTTTGATCTCACGTAGAAGCGTTTTGACTGCCTCATTGCTCGCCGTTCCAGCGTTGGCCAGTTTCAAGGCATTGGCTGCTGATTCATCGAAGCCGTTGCACGCTCGACTCGTTGAACTTGAAAGCCGGTGGGGTGGGCGACTGGGCGTTGCCATTCTTGACACCGGCAGCGGTGAGATGCTGTCGCATCGGGGCGATCAACGTTTTGCAATGTGCAGCACCTTCAAATGCCTGGCGGCTGCTTTCGTTCTGTCGCGGGTCGATGAGGGTAAGGAAAGCCTCTCGCGGCGCATCTCCTATGACAAGAGTCAGCTGGTGCCGTACTCGCCGGCTACCGAATCCCACGCCGGAAAAGATGGCATGACGATGGGGCAGCTCTGTGAAGCCGCAGTCACCCTCAGCGACAACACCGCCGCCAATCTGATGCTCGACAGTTTCGGTGGCCCTGCCGGGCTGACCGAGTGGTTGCGCACGCTGGATGATCTGGTGACTCGGCTCGACCGTCGGGAGCCTTCGCTCAATGAAAACAAACCCGGCGACCTGCGCGACACCACCACACCGATCAGCATGGCCTACACCCTGAAAAACATCGTGCTGGGCAAGACGCTGTCGGACGCATCCCGCGAGCAACTCGTTGCCTGGCTGGTGGCCAATACCACCGGCGGCAAAAAACTGCGGGCAGGCCTGCCGAAGGACTGGCGGGTGGGCGACAAGACGGGCTCCGGCGCGAACAAGGCCACCAACGATGTGGCCGTGATCTGGCCCCCTCAACGCGCGCCTATCATTGTCACGACCTTTTATTCTGAAGGCGGCGGCAGTGACGATGAGCGCAGCGCAGTGATTGCCGACGTCGCGCGACTGGTGGCATCGCGCTGAATCACCGTTAATTGCAACTTGCTTTCAGGTGATTGCAACGCCCGGTGAAGTTAGCTATACGACGTTGAAATTTTTCTGATTTCCAATGCTCGAAACATCGGTAAGCGCAATAAATCAGCAGCTGGCCGCCAGGGGCCGTCGTACAGCAGAGTGAGCCGATGCCTTTTTTGACTGATGATTACGGGTGTGCCGGATGGGGCGGCGAGATGGCTGGGCGCATCCGGGCCTTCAACTGGTCAATGACCGATTTGGGGCCGATGAACAGCTGGTCGCGCAGCCTGCGCTCGGCGGTGCAGCTATTGCTCGCCTCACCTGTGCCGCTGGTGATGCTCTGGGGTCGCCAGGGCTACATGATTTACAACGACGCCTATTCGCTGTTCGCCGGTGGTCGGCACCCATACCTGCTCGGTACACCCGTTGAGTTGGGCTGGCCCGAAATCGCCGATTTCAACCGCAACGTGGTCGACACCTGTCTGGCGGGAAACACCTTGTCCTTCAGAGACAAGGAACTGGTGCTGCTGCGCGACGGCAAACCCGAAGACGTGTGGATGGACCTCTATTACAGCCCGGTGCCGGGCGACGACGGAGCACCCGCCGGGGTCTTGGCTATCGTCGTCGAGACCACCACGCACGTGCTCTCCGAGCGCCTTCGCGAATCCGCCGAACAGGCTTTTCGCGCCACTAACGAACGTTTGCAGCTGGCGCTCAACGCAGGCTCTCTGGTGGGCTCGTTCGTCTGGGACATCAAGGCCAATCGGCTGTCGGGTGATGAGCGTTTCGCTCGCACGTTTTGCTTCTCCGCAGAGGAAATCGTCGAAGGCGTGCCGATAGAGGGCGCAGTTGAAATCATTCACCCCGATGACCGCGAGCGCGTGAATCAGTTGATCGCACATACCGTTGAGCACGGTGGACCGTATAACGCCGAATACCGGATTCGGCGCCCCGATGGCAGTTACATCTGGGTCCTGGCCAGCGGGCGTTGCGAGTTCGATGTTGATGGCGAAGCACTGCGTTTCCCGGGGGTGCTGATCGATATCCACGAGCGCAAGATTGCCGAGGAGTCACTGCTCCAGCTCACTCGCACCCTGGAACAGCGCGTGGCTGAAGAAGTGCGCGCGCGTTCGGTGGTGGAGGAACGGCTGCGCCAGTCGCAAAAACTCGAAGCCATCGGCGGGCTCACCGGAGGGGTCGCCCATGACTTCAATAATCTGCTGCAAGTGATCGCGGGTAATTTGTACCTGCTGGCGCGGCAGGAGCCGGATAACCCCCGCGTGCAAAAGCGCGTCAACGCGGCCACGGCGGCAGTGGAGCGGGGCGCCAAGTTGTCCTCTCAGCTGTTGGCGTTTGCCAGGCGACAAGCCCTGTCGCCGGCCGTTTACAACTTGCGGCGTATTTATGAGGGGCTTGGCGAACTGCTTCAACGCGCGCTTGGCGAAACCATTCACGTTGATATCCAGTTGCCTGAGGACGGTTGGCGGATTCATGTGGACCGCAACCAGTTGGAAAACGCGCTGCTCAATCTGGCGATCAACGCCCGCGACGCCATGAAAGGCGAGGGCACGATCACTGTCAGCACCGAGAACGTGGTGCTCGATCATCTTGCCTGTGCAGGCAAGGGACTGAGCCCCGGCGAATACGTGCTGTTGAAAGTATCCGACGTCGGCAGTGGCATGGCGCCAGATGTCCTGGCGCATGCTTTCGAGCCGTTCTTCACCACCAAGCCTGACGGTCACGGCACAGGGCTTGGCCTGAGCATGGTATTCGGCTTCGTTAAACAAACCGGCGGTCATATCGAAATCACCAGCGTCGCTGGTGCGGGCACTGAAGTTCGCATGTATTTTCCTCGCAGTTTTAAGCCGGAGGTGCTGGAAAGACCCAATCACACCATCACATTCGCAGGCGGCCACGAAACCATTCTGGTGGTTGAGGACGACGATGCGGTGCGCACTACATCCGTGGAGCTTTTGCAGCAGGCGGGCTACAACACGCTGGTCGCAGCTAATGGGGATGACGCCATGGCGATATTGCGCAGCGGCGCGATGATCGATCTGATCTTTACCGACGTAGTGATGCCGGGACTGATCAAGAGCGCGGATCTCGCAGTTTGGGCCCGGCAGCAGTCACCGCAGGTGCCAGTGCTGTTCACGTCCGGCCACACCCGCGACGTACTGGCACGCACTCATGAACTGGGCAATACGACGTTTCTCTTGAGCAAACCGTATGGGCCGGAGGCGCTGGGCGAGATGATTCAGGCGGCGTTGCGGGGGTAGAAGCGGCGACGCATGCCCGTGTAAGCATGCGAATTATGATCTGACGCAAATCCCGTGGGAGCGGACCTGTCCGCGAAGAGGCCGGAATATCCGACGCATTTGTTGCGCCAGATGAGCAGCCTTCGCGGACAGGTCCGCCCCCACGTTAATTTTTGATCAGGGAATCAATCGCTCCTCGCGCAGTTGATCGAACACATCGAAGAACGCCTGATCACTGGCTTTGAACCCGGTAAAGCCCAGCGCGCGGCTTTTCGACATATCGGTGACGACTTCAATCGGGCGGCCCAGGTCAGCATCGGTGTGCCACGGCGAAACCAGACGGCTGATGTCCGACTCTTTCAGGCCGTGCTCGGCCACGATCTGGTTCCAGGCAGCCTGGTCGTCGGCCATCTGGGTTTCCAGCGGCGAGAGCTTCTCCGGGTAGGCCGCAGGGTGCAGGCCGAAATACTCGGCGATCTGGCCCCACATCCAGCTCCAGCGAAACACGTCGCCGTTGGTGATGTTGAATGCCTGATTGGCTGCCGCCGGGGTGGTCGCTGCCCACAGCTGTTGCGCGGCCAGTTGGCGCGCGTCGGTCATGTCGGTGAGGCTGTCCCACTGAACCCGTGAGCCAGGGAACACGAATGGCCGGCCAGTGGCTTTGCAGATCGAGGCGTAGACGGCGAGGGTGGTCGCCATGTTCATCGCGTTGCCGACCGCGACACCGGTCACCGTGTGCGGGCGGTGCACGCTCCAGGTGAATCCGTCTTTTTCAGCTGCGGCGAACACCTCGTCTTCCTGGGCGTAATAGAAGTTCTCGATGTCCAGACGGCCCTGAGATTCGCGGAAAGGCGTCTGAGGCAGACTGCCTTTGCCATAGGATTCAAAGGGACCTAGGTAGTGTTTCAGGCCAGTCACCAGCGCCACATGCTGAACACTGCCCGCCGCACGCAAGGCGTCGAGGACATTGCGCACCATGGCGGCGTTGACCCGAATGTTCTCGGCCTCAGTGGCCTGTCGCGACCAGGTGGTGATGAACACGTGAGTCGGTTTCACATCCGCCAGCGCCTTGCTCAGCGATGCGGGGTCCTGCAGATCGGCGGCCACCGGGATCACGCCGGGCACTTGTGACGGCTGGCGTGAAAGCGCGGCGACCTGCCACTGGTTCTCGAGCAATAGTTGGGTGATAGCGCTGCCGACGATGCCGCTGGCGCCGACGACCAAAGCGGTCTGGGTCATGGGGTTCTCCTGAGAATAAAGATGAGCGATGACCCGAAGCAATTTCTGTCCGGATGAGGTTGTCAGAGCCTGCGCGAGCGTCAGAGGTTCAACCGGATGCGGATATCGCCTCAGCCGACCAGCAGCGCCGTGAGGTACATCCCGATGGCAAACACCACATGGCCAATAACGTTCTGCAACCGTGCAACCGGAGGGTTCGGTGCCTTGTTGCACGCCATGCCCACGCCCATGCCCGGCTGCAAAATGAACCATCCCGCGCCTACTGTGACCAGCCCTACCACCAGGGCTGGCAGAAAGGTCGGGCTGTGCGCCCATTGCACACCCCAGACGATCAACACGACAGCCGCAAAAACGACGCCGACCGCGTAATGCATTGCCCAGCCGATGGTCAGCTCATTGTCGACAGGCGCTGCGTTGGCGATCCCTTCACGTCGCACGAATCGTCCTTGGGGCAAGCCGGCGAACCAGCGTCCGACCAAATGCCAGGGCGGTGTCGGCAGGCCAAGAGTGGCTTTGAGCAACAGCGCCCACAGGTCCAGCAAAGCGGTGCCGCCGATGCCGATGAGTATCGACAGGTAGATGAATTCGAACATCACGATCCTTGGCTTTATCGAGGGAGGAGGTGGTAGCTGGCTGGCGCACAGGCAGCCTTTCGGGTTCACCGGTCCGCTCGGGATCAGTTTGCCGATCAGCACGTTGTAACTGGCGCGCGGGGCAAAGGGAAGTCAGAGGCGCAAATACTTCAAGCCATGGGTTACGCTACGCGCCGACAAGAACAGGCCGGTCAGGGTTGGGAGAAGGATTGACGTGAACACCAAAATCATCACCCGCGAGGGCCATGCAGCGCTCAAGCAGGAGCTCGACCACCTCTGGCGTGTTTACCGGCCGGAGATCACGCAAAAAGTCGCGTGGGCGGCTTCGCTCGGTGATCGCAGCGAGAACGCCGATTACCAGTACAACAAAAAACTGCTGCGCGAGATCGACCGGCGAGTGCGTTATCTGCGCAAGCGGCTGGAAGATATGCGGGTGGTGGATTACTCCGCCGAGCAGGAAGGGCGTGTGTACTTCGGCGCCTGGGTCGAAATTGAAAACGAAGCGGGGGAGTGCAAGACCTTTCGGGTGGTGGGCTACGACGAGATTTATGGACGCATGGACTACATTTCCATCGACTCACCCATGGCCCGGGCGCTTCTGAAAAAAGAAGTCGGCGATGAATTCGTCGTGCAGATCCCCACCGGGGAAGCGTTGTGGTGGATAAACGAGATCCGGTATCCGAAGCAGTCCGAATCTTCCTGACCTGAAACAGATCCCGTGGGAGCGAACCTGTTCGCGAAGAGGCCGGTACGTGCGACACACATGTTGCGCCAGATGAATCGCCTTCGCGGACAGGTCCGCTCCCACAATGAGACCTGCAGTGTTGTTAAATCCAGGCATGACGCTCCTACAGTGGATCTATAGCGTCGCTGGCCTCTGATTCAACACAAACCCTGTTGGAGCGAGGCTTGCCCGCGAAGCCAGCGCCTCGGTTTACCTGACACTGCACAAAGCCAGCGCCTCGTTTTCACCTGACACTTAGCGTCGTCAGCTTCGCGGGCAAGCCTCGCTCCAACAGGTTCGAACTTGCGGACTGACACAGACCCGGTGGGAGCGAACCTGTTCGCGAAGAGGTCGGTGCATTCGATGCATCATCGGCGTCCGGCAAACAGCCTTCGCGGGCAAGCGCGCTCCTACAATTAAGTGCGCAGCAATGTCCTGTCACCCTTCGCGCAACACCGCCAGCGGGCTCGCATTCAACGCTCGTCGGGTGCCGAACACGCCCGCGCCGCCCACCAGCAACGCGCCGATCACCGGCAGTAACAGCAGCCACACGTGCGGCGCCCATTGCAGATTGAAGGCGTAGCGGTAAAGCGCAAAACTCACCAGCTCACAACCCAGCGCCGCCAACACCCCGCTGACTGCGCCCAACAGGCCGAACTCGATGCGTCGCGCTTTGGTCAGCAACGCGCGGTTGGCGCCCAATGCCCTGAGCAGCGCTCCCTGCCGAATCCGTTCATCCAGCGTCGCCTGCAATCCGGAAAACAGCACCGCCATGCCCGCCGCCAGTACGAACAACAGCACGAACTGCACCGCCAGCGTCACCTGATCGAGGATGCTGCGCAATTGCTCCAGCAGCGCCTCGACTTGCAGGATGGTCACCGCCGGGAAGGCCCGGGACAGCTCGACGATCTGCTTGTCGTTGCCCGGCGCCAGATAAAAGCTGGTGAGGTAAGTGGCGGGCACATCCTTGAGCGTCCCCGGCTGGAAGATCATGAAGAAGTTCGGCTGGAAGGTGTCCCAATTGATGTCGCGCAGACTGGTGACTTTCACTTCTTTGGTCAGTCCGCCGATCACGAAACTCAAGGTGTCGCCCAGCTTCATGTCCAGACTCTTCGCCAGTTTTGTTTCCACCGAAACACCGGGGACCGTATCGGCGGCAGGCGGCTGATCACTGGTCCACCACTGGCCTTCGGTGATGGTGTTGCCCTCCGGCATCGTGGCGGCCCACGTCAGATTCAGGTCCCGTTGAGTCGCGTTTTCGCCGCGCGAATCCTTGGTGACGAACTTGTTCACCGGTTCGCCATTGATGCTCATCAAGCGCCCTGGAATCATCGGGTACAGCGGCGCACTGTGAGTCGACAGCTGACCGATGCGCTCAGCAAAATGGTCCTTGTCGTTGGGCAAAATGTTCAGCGCGAAATAATTGGGCGCGTCTTTAGGCAACTGGTTTTGCCAGGTGTCCAGCAGTTCGCCACGCAGCAGCGCGATCAGCCCCATCGACAGCAGAATCAAACCGAAGGCCAGGGATTGCCCGGCCGCTGCCAGCGGATGACGCAACAGCTGACCCAAACCCAAGCGCCACGGCAGCGACGCATTGGCCAGCAATCGGCGCAGGCTTTTAAGGGTCAGCAGCAACACGCCGCCCAACACCAGCGCCGCGATCAAGCCACCGCCCAGCAGGGCGAAGGTCAGCACCAGATCCAGGCTCAAACGCCACATGATCAAACCCAAGGCAAACAAGGCGGCGCCGTAAACCAGCCAGGTGCTCGCCGGAATCGGCAGCATGTCGCGGCGCAATACGCGCAGCGGCGGCACGCGGCCCAGTGCAGCCAACGGCGGTAAAGCGAAACCGGCGAGCGCTACGAGGCCCGTACCGATGCCCGCCAACGCTGGCAGCAAGCCACCCGGTGGCACCGCTGCCGGCAAGAGGTTTTCCAGCAGGTAAAACAGACCCAGTTGCGCGAGCCAGCCGATGAAAGCGCCCGTCAGGCTCGCCGCCACGCCGAGCATCGCCAATTGCAGACTGAACAACACCAGCGCTTCATTGCGCGACAAACCCAGGCAGCGCAAAAGCGCGCTGGCATCGAAGCGGCGTACGGCAAAGCGTGATGCTGAAAGCGCCACGGCCACACCGGCCAGCAACACCGCCACCAGGCTCGCCATGTTCAGGTAGCGCTCAGCTTTGCCCAGCGCGCCGCCGATCTGTTGATTGCCGTCACGGGCGTCGTCGATTTTCTGATTCGGTGCCAGGCCCGGTTCGATGGCCTTGCGATACGCCGCGAGCGCTTCTGGCGTGCCGCGCCACATCTCGCGGTAGCTCACGCGACTGCCCGGCTGCACCATATTGGTGGCCGCAAGGTCGGCGAGGTTGATCATCACCCGTGGCGTCAGGCTGTAGAAATTGCCGGCGCGATCAGGCTCGTAAGTCAGCACGCGGCTGAGCGTGAGGGTTTTCGAGCCGACGTCGATGCTGTCGCCGACCTTGATGTTCAGCGCTACCAACACCCGCGCTTCAGCCCAGGCTTCACCGGGCTGCGGCTCGCCGCCCGTGGTTTCGGTCTCATAGGGCGCGGGAGCGCTTTTCAGTTCGCCGCGCAGGGGATAGGCCGCGTCTACCGCCTTGACGCTCGCCAGTTGGATGCCTGCGTCGGTGGCCACAACGCTGGAAAAGATCACCGTTTGTGAGTGGTCCAGTTTCAGAGCGGTGCCCGCATCGATCTGTTCAGCACTGGCCGGGCTGGAACCGCCCAGCACCAGATCGGCACCCAGAAACTCAGTGGCCCGCAGGGTCATGGCGCTGTTGAGTCGCGACCCGAAATAACCAATCGCGGTGCTGGCCGCCACCGCCACCACCAACGCGAAAAACAGCACCCGCAGCTCGCCAGCACGAAAGTCGCGCATCAGTTGGCGGCTGGCAAGGTTGAGCAGACGTTGAAACGGCAGACGTGCCATCAAGGCTCCAGAGGGGCGACCAGACGGCCACCTTCAAGACGGATCAGGCGCCGGCAGCGATGGGCCAGGCGTTCGTCGTGCGTGACCAGCACCAGCGTCGTGTTGCGCTCTTTGTTCAGATCAAACAGCAGATCGCTGATGCGCTCGCCAGTATGGCTGTCCAGGTTGCCGGTGGGCTCGTCAGCGAACAGCACGCTGGGGTCGGCGGCGAAGGCGCGGGCAATCGCGACGCGCTGTTGCTCACCACCGGACAACTGACGCGGTGTGTGGGTCAGGCGTTGGCCCAGGCCGACACGTTCCAGCAATCCGCGGGCCTGTTCGCGGGCGTCCTTGCGACCTTCGAGCTCCATGGGCAGCATGACGTTTTCAAGCGCGTTCAAACTGTCCAGCAGCTGGAACGATTGAAAGACGAAGCCTACGTGTTCGGCGCGAATCCGCGCGCGCTGGTCCTCATCGAGGTCACTGAGGTTGCGACCAGCCAGCGTGACTGAGCCAGCGCTGGGCAGATCAAGACCTGCAAGCAGGCCCAGGAGGGTGGATTTGCCCGAACCCGATGCGCCGACGATGGCCAGCGTGTCGCCCTTGTTTAGTTCCAGGGAGAGTTCGTGCAGGATGGTCAGGTCACCTTCGGTGCTGGGGACCACTTTGCTGAGGTTCTGCGCACTGAGAATACTTTCGCTCATGGAGAATCCGATGCGTGCGTGGTTTTTAAGTGCTGGCCTGGGTTTGTTGCTGTTGTCTCAAGGGGCTGCGGCGGGCACGGTGCTGATCGTTGGCGATAGTATCAGCGCGGCTTTCGGCCTGGATACCCGGTTGGGGTGGGTCAGCTTGCTGGAGCAACGTTTGGCGAAGGAAGGTTACAAGGACAAAGTGATCAATGCCTCGGTCAGCGGCGACACCAGTGCCGGTGGCCAGGCGCGGCTGCCAGCGCTGCTTGCAGAGCACAAGCCGGATTTGGTCGTGCTGGAATTGGGCGGCAACGACGGCCTGCGCGGCCAGCCTCCGGCGCAATTGCAACAGAACCTTTCAGCGATGATCGACAGTTCCCGAGCCGCCGGTGCAAAAGTCCTACTGCTGGGGATGCAGATTCCTCCCAACTACGGTCCGCGATATACCACGGCCTTCAAGGAGGTTTACAGCAATCTGGCCACCGATAAAAAGGTCGCGCTGGTGCCGTTCATGCTCGAAGGGGTAGGGGGTGTTCCGGAGTTTACCCAGGCCGATGGTTTGCATCCTGCGGCCAATGCTCAGGGCAGATTGCTGGAAAACGTCTGGCCGAGCCTGAAACCGCTACTTTAAAGGGCTGCAGGGCTTTTCTGGGCAGGGGCTTTGGGCTAAGGTGGCGCCCCCGCTTTGGAGCCCCCCATGCCGCGCCGTCCTTCCTGGTCCCTTTTTGCTTATCAACTGATCGAGCCTGATGAGCAGCTCGACCTCTTTGCATGCCAGGAAATCCGCGTGCATCTGGTCGCGCGTCAGCTGGAACTGGCCGGTTCCGCGGACCGTACGCTGTGCGGGTCACTGTTGCCGGCGCAGCCGCGGTGGTCGGCGGTCCAACAGGGGATTTACCAGGACGAAAGACTGTGCCCGCTGTGCCGGGCGATCATCGATGCACAGCGCCGGGGCTGGGCGCCGATCTGGCCGGAGCTTGAAGACGCGTGATGAGGCGCGAATGCACTTGAAGCCTCTGTAGGAGCGAACTTGTTCGCGAAGAGGTCCCGACATTCAATGCATTCTTCTGCGCCTGTAACCGAGCCTTCGCGAACAAGTTCGCTCCTACAGAAGCCTGGCGTGCGTGTACAATCGCATTTTTCCGTTTCCCGCCCCGTTTACCCAAGGATTCTCCGGATGTTGTCGCGCATTCCAGCCTTTGCTCGCTGTCTGTCGCTCGCTGCACTGTGTGCGGCTGGCCCTGTTTCCGCTCTGGAGTTTCCGTTGCCGCCGCCCGGCGAGGACATCATTGGCCAGGTCCAGACCATCACCGCCAAGTACGAAGACACCTTCGCCGACCTGGGTACTCAGTACGATCTAGGCTATCTGGAAATGATTGCGGCCAACCCTGGTGTCGATGCCTGGTTGCCGGGTGCTGGCAAGCAGATCGTCTTGCCGACCCGTTTCATCCTGCCACCGGGTCCGCGTGAAGGCATCGTCATCAACCTGGCTGAATACCGTTTGTACTACTACCCCAAAGGCCGGAACGTGGTGTACACCTTCCCGCTGGGCATCGGTCGCGAGGGCTGGGGTTCGCCGATCTCAACCACCAAGGTCACGGCCAAGACGCCGAACCCGACCTGGACCCCTCCAGCCTCGGTCAAGGCCGAACACGCTGCCGATGGCGACATCCTGCCGAACGTTGTGCCGGCCGGCCCTGACAACCCGTTGGGCCCCTTCAAGTTCGGCCTGGGTCTACCGGGCTACCTGATTCACGGCTCGAACAAAAAGTTCGGCATCGGCATGCGCACCAGCCACGGCTGCTTCCGCATGTACAACAACAACGTGCTGGAAATGGCCGACATGGTGCCGGTGGGTACAACCGTGCGGATCATGAGTGAGCCGTACAAGTTTGGCGTCAGCGGCGGGAAGGTGTATCTCGAAGCGCACACGCCTCTGGACGAGAGCGGTAATCCGTCGGTGGTCGACAAGCACACGGCAGTGATCAATGCCCTGCTCAAGCGCGAAGACCTGGCCAACAAGGTGCTGATCAATTGGAATGAAGTACGGGATGTGGTCGCTGCCGAAGACGGCATGCCGGTAGAGATTGCGGTGCCGACGACAACACCCGTGGTGCCCAGTGCGCCGGTCGTGCTGCAATAGTCGATTTGCAGTGACACGAGCTGGACGCCGATGCCCGTCCGCAAGGCCTTATAAAGGGGCTGAGCGGACGGGTTTTTTATTGCCTGGATAACGCCTCGTGAGCGCCCGGCAACAAAAAAGCCGATCCGAAACCGGATCGGCTTATCAATAATCCCGAGGGACTATTACTTGCGGCTTGCCTTATCCAACATACGCAGAGCGCGTTCGTTGGCTTCGTCAGCAGTTTGCTGAGCTTTTTGAGCAGCAGCCAGAGCTTCGTCAGCTTTGCGATAAGCTTCATCGGCACGGGCTTGCGAACGAGCTGCTGCATCTTCAGTTGCAGTCAGACGAGCTTCGGTTTCTTTGGATGCGCTGCTGCAACCGGTGGCCAGAACTGCGGCCAGAGCCAGAGCAGAGAATTTCAGAACGTTGTTCATCGTGTTCCCCTTAAAGGACTTCTATCAAATTAGTCATCTCTCGGAAGTGAGAAAATGACCGGCGTACATACTACCCATTGTTTGTAGTAAGTAAACGGACGAAGCGCAAGATGTGAACAAAATTCTTTGCTTTGAAAGTGTTCCGTTCAACTTCTCACGCCCTTTGTACGAAAAAAGCCCGCACTGACGGGCCATCTGCACGACAGTCCATTGATATTAGGCGACGACTCAACGGTCTGCCTATTATCGATAAGTCAATTGCCTACGCGTTGAGAAGTGCGTCGCATGTATGTGCTGTTCGCCAGTGCTGTATATCCCATTTATGTGTCTTATGTGCATCCACAAGACTTGGCGCGAATCTGACTGTGTCAATGGACATTACTGGTGTTGTCAGGTTCCACTCTTAACACGCTCAGATGTTCGGCGATGCATTTACCGATGATTCACTTGAGCACATTCGGCAATGGCGCCTACTATTTGCTGGTGCTCATTTGTTGAGAACAGCAATGCTCTCTCGGTGTCCAAATCTGGCACAAGGTGGCGTAGCAGGCTGCGTGAAAACTACCTGAATCGGTTTTTGCGCTGCTTGAAGAGGTTCCTTCGCCGGGGAAACATCGGTAAGGTAGGGGTCAAAATCCAAGACCCGCGAGGAGTAATGATGAGCGAGGCGCTGTCGATCCACCATGACAAGACCGGTCACCAGTTTGAAATAAACATCGACGGTCACCGTGCCTATTTGACGTACATGGACCTGGGCAAGGAAACCCTGGACATCTACCGCACGTTTGTCCCCAACGCACTTCGGGGACGAGGCATTGCAGCGGCATTGACCGAGGTTGCACTCGATTATGCCGATAGCATGGGTTACACCGTCATTCCATCGTGCTCGTATGTCGAGCGCTACATGGAGCGTAATCAGCGTCAAGCTGCGAAGATCTGAACCGCCGCACCGTTTCACC
Source organism: Pseudomonas rosaeacicularis (assembly GCF_057128745.1). Taxonomy (NCBI): domain Bacteria; kingdom Pseudomonadati; phylum Pseudomonadota; class Gammaproteobacteria; order Pseudomonadales; family Pseudomonadaceae; genus Pseudomonas; species Pseudomonas rosaeacicularis. The sequence continues at coordinate 20,689 of NZ_JBSKHT010000014.1, read as the reverse complement.
AGCGCCATAAAAAAACGCCGAGCATTTGCTCGGCGTTGTTGGTTTTGCGTGATGCGATCAGCGCTTGCGGTTGGGCAACACGCCCTTGAGTTTGGCGTGCATGCTGCGCAAGGTTTTCTCGGTGCTTTCCCAGTCGATGCAGGCATCGGTGATGGAAACGCCGTACTTCAAGTCCGCCAGATCCTTGGGAATCGACTGCGCGCCCCAGTTCAAATGGCTTTCGACCATCAGGCCAATGATCGATTCATTGCCTTCCAGGATCTGGTTGGCAACGTTCTCCATCACCAGCGGTTGCAGAGCCGGGTCCTTGTTGGAGTTTGCGTGGCTGGCATCGACCATGATGTTGGGCTTGATGTTCGCCTTGTTCAACGCCTGTTCGCACAGGGCGACGCTGACCGAATCATAGTTGGGCTTGCCGTTGCCACCGCGCAGCACCACGTGACCATAGGCGTTGCCTTTAGTGGTGACGATGGACACGCCGCCTTCCTGGTTGATACCCAGGAAACGGTGAGGGCTGGAAACGGACTGCAGCGCGTTGATCGCCACGGTCAGGCCGCCGTCGGTGCCATTCTTGAAGCCCACGGCCGAGGACAGGCCCGAAGCCATTTCCCGGTGGGTCTGGGATTCAGTGGTACGCGCGCCGATGGCCGACCAGCTGATCAAGTCCTGCAGATACTGCGGGGAAATCGGGTCCAGTGCTTCGGTGGCGGTAGGCAGACCTTTTTCGGCCAGCTCCAGCAGCAATTGCCGACCGATGTGCAGACCGTCCTGAATCTTGAAGGAGTCATCCAGGTACGGATCGTTGATCAGGCCTTTCCAGCCCACCGTGGTCCGGGGTTTCTCAAAGTAGACGCGCATCACCAGATACAGCGTGTCGGACACTTCGGCGGCCAGCGCTTTCAGGCGGTCGGCGTATTCGTGGGCGGCCTTGAGGTCATGGATCGAGCAAGGCCCGATCACGATGAACAGGCGGTGATCCTTGCCATCGAGAATGTTGCGAATCACTTCGCGACCCTGGCTCACGGTCTGCTGGGCAGCAGCGGTAAGGGGGATTTCGCGCTTGAGCTGATCCGGAGTGATCAGTGTCTCGTTGGAAGCTACGTTGAGGTCGTCAATCGGTAAATCAGCCATCGTGTTACTCATCAGGTCACGGATGCTGGCCGCCAACGTCCCCGTGCGGCGGAGCCGAGCATGATTGAGCGCAGCGGGGGAGCGGAACCTTAGCGCGTTACCCTGCCTTTGGACAATGGGCAAACAGCGCTTTCGTCCAGCGACAGCGGCTCGATACGACGTACTGCGGACAAAAAATCGGGACCTGCTAAGCCTTTGCCCGGCAGAATTTGTAAACTGGCTGCGCGCCAGGCCTATAGTGTGCAGCCATCGTTTGGGGGGGAACCACGTGGATCAACTGCAATTGACGGATTTCGACGTGGACCAGCAGTTGCTGTCGCTGGGCGGCACGTCGTTACTGATATTCACCAGCCTTGGTTGTTCAAGCTGTCGTTGGGCACGCGACCATCTGCCGCAGCAGTCGCTGCCGGTTGATCGCCTCTGCTGGATCGATGCCGAGGAAAATGGCGGCGCAGTGCAGCGCTACGGTGTGTTCCATCTGCCGGCGCTGTTCGTGATCCGCGACGGCGAGTTCTTCGGACCGCTGCGCAGCAAACTGCTTGTACATGACCTCAGCCAAGGGCTTGATCGGGCTCTGATTCTCAGCCCCGACGAGTTGCCTTGAGCCAACGAAACGCTCTGACCCGATAAATGCTTCATATGGGACCCACATGACCAAAGACACCTCGAAACCGCGTATCGGCATCATTGGCACCGGCGCCATTGGCGGCTTTTATGGCCTGATGCTGGCGCGCGCCGGCTACGACGTACACTTTTTACTGCGCAGCGAATTCAGCGCGGTGTCGGAAAACGGCTTGCGCCTGGACAGCAAGGTCCACGGCCTGCTGACGCTGGACAATGTTCAGGCGTATTCCTCGGCCGCCGACATGCCGCCGTGTGAATGGTTGCTGGTGGGCGCCAAGACCACCAGCAACGCCGACCTTGCCCCGGCCATCTCGCAGGCGGCCGCGCCTAACGCCAAGGTGCTGTTGTTACAGAACGGTCTGGATGTCGAAGAGGCGCTGCGTCCTTTATTGCCGGACTCGCTGCACCTGTTGGGCGGCTTATGTTTCATCTGCGTACACCGCACCGGTCCTGGGCAGATCGCTCATGAGGCCTTCGGTGCGGTCAATCTGGGTTATCACAGCGGCCCCGGCTACGGAAATAATCTGCGTCAGTCGATCCTCGAACACGGCGCTGACCTGTTCCGTGCGGCCGGGATCGAAGCCACGGCGATGGAAAACCTGGAGCAGGCGCGCTGGCAGAAGCTGGTGTGGAATATCCCGTACAACGGCCTCTCGGTATTGCTGGGTGTGGGCACGAGCGGATTGATGGCCGATGCCGACAGCGCCGAGCTGATCCACGAGGTGATGAACGAAGTGGTCGAAGGCGCCGCGGCATGTGGGTTTGACCTGCCGGCAGGCTATGCCGAGCGCCTGTTCAACGTCACGCGGCAAATGCCCGATTACCGGCCAAGCATGTTCCATGACTTTATCGAGAAACGGCCGCTGGAGCTTGAGGCGATTTACGCCAAGCCCCTGGCCGCCGCGTTGGCAGAAGGGTATGACATGCCCAAGATCCGCGCGCTGCACCATGCGTTGTCTTTTATGGATCGGCGCAATCGGTAATTCTGAGTATTCCCGATATCTGTAGGAGCGAATTTATTCGCGAAGTGATGTGCCGGGCGCCGCAAATAGGTCGGATGCACCGCCATCTCGCGAATGAATTCGCTCCTACAGAACAGTGTGATGCATTCAACGATGGGAGCACCGATGTCCAACGAGCTAGTGACAAAAGCCCCGAGCAACAAACTGGTGCTGGCGATTTCCTCGCGGGCGCTGTTCGACCTGCGCGATAGCCACCAGATTTACATGGCCGAAGGCGTTGCGGCTTATCGCCAATACCAGATCGACCATGAAGACGAAGTCCTTGAGCAGGGCGACGCTTTTCAGCTGGTACAGAAGCTGTTGAGCCTCAACACCAGCCTGAGCAAAGCCCGGGTCGAAGTGGTGCTGGTTTCGCGCAACAGTGCCGACACGGGCCTGCGGGTGTTCAATTCGATTCAGCATTACGGGCTGGATATCTCTCGTGCTGCCTTCGTCGGCGGGCGCAGTCCGTTTCCTTATCTGGCGGCGTTCGGCAGCCATCTGTTTCTCTCAACCCACGCTGAAGACGTGCGCAGCGCGCTGGACGCCGGTTTCGCCGCCGCGACCATCCTCTCAGGCGGCGCCCGACGTGCCGCCAGCGCTGAACTGCGCATCGCCTTCGACGGCGACGCTGTGCTGTTCTCCGATGAGTCCGAGCGGGTTTATCAATCAGGCGGTCTGGAAGCGTTTCAGGCCAGTGAGCGCGAAGCCGCCCGACGCCCCCTGAGTGGCGGGCCGTTCAAGCCGTTTCTGGAAGCGCTGAATCTGTTGCAGCGTGAGTTTCCCGAAGAGACCTGCCCGATTCGTACCGCACTGGTGACCGCCCGTTCGGCGCCGGCCCATGAACGCGTGATCCGCACGCTGCGGGAGTGGGATATTCGTCTGGACGAGTCGCTATTCCTCGGAGGCCTGGAAAAATCAGCTTTTCTGGAAGCCTTCGCCGCTGATGTGTTCTTCGATGACCAACCCGGCCACTGTGAGAAAGCCCGTGATGTGGTCGCCACCGGGCATGTTCCCCACGGCATCAGCAACGAACTAAAACCGTGAGCCGTTAGACCTTAATGTTGTATCGGACCGGCCGGTTTGCGATAGCGCTGCTAAGCTGAAATCCAGATCTGAGCAAATGGCCGCAGGCTGATCGTCGTCCAGTGTCTGCGTTGCCGTTCCTGGCTGTCCGGAGGTCCCATGATTCGTTCGATGCTGTATGCCACGGACCTTGGTCTGTACGCGCCTTATGTTTTGCAGCATGCGTTGGCGCTGGCTCGAACATTCAAAGCCGAGCTGTACGTGATTCATGTGGTCGAGCCGATGGGATTGTTCGCCGAGTCGGTGTTGCAGAGCTATCTGGGGGAGGATGTGCTCAAAACGCTGCACAGTGAAGGCGTCAACAACGTCATAGAAAGCATTGAGTCGCGCGTGCTGGACGGCTTTCGCGAAGAACTGGGGGAGGGCAACAGAGATCTGGAATTGATTCGCACGGTGCGGGTGGTTCAGGGCGATCCCTCCAACGTGATCCTTGATCAGGCGCAAAAGCTGGCGGTCGATCTGGTGGTCGTCGGCAGCCACAGCCATGGTACCCAGGGCGACACACCGATAGGTCGTACTGCGGCGCGGGTTTTGCAACTCTGCGAAGTGCCGGTTTACATGGTGCCGATGATTCAGACCCGGTCCGGCGTTTAAACGCGCGCAAAAGGTTAAATCCAGCGTGCCATTGCTGCTTAAAAGTGATAAAAAGTTCTAGCTGCGCTCTCCTGACCAATACTCCAGTTATATACCGTCGTGATGCCCGTGGCGTCTGCCGGCCTTGAGGGATACATATGAAGCTTCAACAATTGCGCTACATCTGGGAAGTGGCGCACCACGACCTCAACGTTTCGGCCACGGCACAGAGCCTTTACACCTCTCAGCCGGGCATCAGCAAGCAGATCCGTTTGCTGGAAGACGAGCTGGGCGTCGAGGTTTTCGCGCGTAGCGGCAAGCACCTGACCCGGGTGACGCCAGCGGGGGAGCGCATCATTACTACCGCAGGGGAAATCCTGCGCAAAGTCGAAAGCATCAAGCAAATTGCCCAGGAATTCTCCAACGAGAAAAAGGGCACCCTCTCGATTGCCACCACTCACACTCAGGCGCGTTATGCCCTGCCGCCGGTGATCAGCAACTTCATCAAGCAATACCCGGACGTGGCGCTGCACATGCATCAGGGCTCGCCGATGCAGATTGCCGAAATGGCAGCAGACGGCACCGTGGATTTCGCCATCGCCACTGAAGCGCTGGAGCTGTTCGGCGATCTGGTGATGATGCCGTGCTACACCTGGAACCGCTGCGTGGTCGTGCCCCAAGGCCATCCGCTGACCAAAGTGCCGAAGCTGACCCTGGAAATTCTCGCCGAATACCCGATCGTCACGTACGTGTTCGGATTTACTGGCCGTTCGAAACTCGACGAAGCGTTCAGCCATCGCGGTCTGACGCCAAAAGTAGTGTTCACGGCAGCTGACGCCGACGTCATCAAAACTTACGTACGCCTGGGGCTGGGCGTGGGCATCGTGGCCAAGATGGCGGTGGACCCGAAATTGGACAGCGACCTGGTGGTGCTCGATGCCAGCCAATTGTTCGAAGCCAGCGTGACCAAGATTGGTTTCCGTCGCGGGACCTTCCTGCGCGGTTTCATGTGCGATTTCATCGAGAAATTCGCCCCGCACCTGACACGCGATGTAATGGCCAAAGCCATCGCCTGCCACAACAAGCAAGAGCTCGAAGAGCTGTTTGCCGGGGTGCAGCTGCCAGAGCATTGATTAAAGCGATCTCCTGTAGGAGCGAACTTTTCGCGAGGCGGCGTGACTGACTCGCCGCTGAATCGCTTCGCCAACAAGTTGGCTCCTACAGGGACGGTGTTTATGCCTTCCCGATCAAATTCCCGGCATGCAGCCCACACTCTTTCTGTGTGGCTTCTTCCCACCACCAACGGCCTTCGCGTTCGTGCTGGTTGGGCAGGACGGGGCGGGTGCAGGGTTCGCAGCCGATGCTGATGAAGCCGCGCTCGTGCAACGGGTTGAACGGCAGTTCCAGCATGCGGATGTAATTCCACACGTCGCTGCTGGTCATCTGCGCCAGCGGGTTGAATTTGTACAGCGGGCGTTCCGGGGTCGAGAACGCACCGTCGATTTCGACCACCGCCACACTGTTACGGGTGCTCGGGCTCTGATCCCGGCGCTGGCCTGTAGCCCAGGCGGTCACGGCACTGAGTTTGCGCCGCAGCGGTTCGATCTTGCGCACGCCGCAGCACTCGCCATGGCCATCCTTGTAAAAACTGAACAGACCTTTCTCTTTGACCAACGGCTCAAGTGCACGCTGGTCTGGGGAGACGATCTCGATCTGGATCTTGTACTGCTCGCGTACCTGCTCGATGAAGCGGTAGGTCTCGGGATGCAAACGACCGGTGTCCAGACTGAACACCTTCACGTTCTTGTTGATCTTCCAGGCCATGTCCACCAGCACGACATCTTCCGCGCCGCTGAAGGAAATCCACAGCTCGTCACCGAAGTGCTGGAAGGCAAATTTGAGGATGTCCTGAGCGGACTTGTTGGCGTAAGTCGCGGCGATTTCAGCGACGTCGAAGGGTTGGCTCATCAGGCGGCTTCCTAATATGAAGTGGCGCTTAAGCGCTCGTAATGGCGGCGATGGTAACAAAATCCTTCGCTGGTTTGCCCATAACCTGTGTTTACGCAGGCCTCAGCCAATGGTTAGAGTGGCGCTTCATCAATGAGCATCAAGGAGTGTGCTGTGGAAATTGCCTGTCTGGACCTGGAAGGTGTGCTGGTCCCGGAAATCTGGATCGCGTTTGCGGACAAAACCGGTATCGAGTCGTTGCGCGCGACCACCCGGGACATTCCCGATTACGACGTGCTGATGCAGCAGCGCCTGCGCATCCTCGATGAGCATAGGCTCAAGCTGTCGGACATTCAGGAAGTGATCAGCACGTTGAAGCCGCTGGACGGCGCGATTGAGTTCGTCGATTGGCTACGGGAGCGGTTTCAGGTGGTGATTCTGTCGGACACGTTCTACGAGTTTTCCCAGCCGTTGATGCGTCAGTTGGGTTTCCCGACATTGCTATGCCACCGCCTGATCACCGACGACAACGATCGCGTCGTCAGCTATCAGTTGCGCCAGAAAGACCCCAAGCGTCAGTCGGTGCTGGCGTTCAAGAGTCTGTACTACCGAGTGATTGCCGCAGGCGATTCGTACAACGACACGACCATGTTGGGCGAGGCGGACGCGGGCATTCTGTTTCATGCGCCGGACAACGTGATCCGCGAGTTCCCGCAGTTCCCGGCGGTGCATACGTTCGAGGAGTTGAAGCAGGAGTTCATCAAAGCGTCGAATCGGGCGTTGAGTTTGTAGCTGCCTGCGTTCCCTCTGTGGGAGCGAACTTGTTCGCGAAGCGGCGTATTTGGTACACCCTGTCAGTCGCATCGCCAACAAGTTGGCTCCTACAGGATTTTGAGAGTCTCCAGCGTCTCCAACAACACCCGCACCTTTGTAAACGTCTCTTGATATTCGGACTCACAATCCGAGTCCGCAACGATCCCGCCGCCACCCCAGCACGACATCTGTCCATCTTTGGCCAGCAAGCTGCGAATGGTGATGGAGCTGTCCATTTCTCCTCTCACGTCCAGGTACATCAATGAGCCGCAATACAGCGCGCGTCGCGTCGGCTCCAGTTCGTCGATGATCTGCATCGCCCGGATCTTCGGTGCGCCGGTGATCGAGCCACCGGGGAAGCTGCCGCCAAGCAAGTCCAGCGCATCGTTTTCAGCGGCCAGTTCGCCTGTCACGCTGCTGACCAGATGGTGCACGTTCGGGTAGGTCTCCAGACTGAACAACTCCGGCACCTTGACCGAGCCGGTTCGGCAAGTGCGGCCCAGGTCGTTGCGCAACAGGTCGACGATCATCAGGTTTTCCGCACGGTCCTTTTCACTGGCGAGCAGTTCGGCGGCGAACGCTGCGTCCTCCTCAACCGTTTTGCCCCGTGGCCGTGTGCCTTTGATGGGGCGTGTTTCCACCTGACGCTGGCTGACTTCGACGAAGCGCTCGGGGGACAGGCTCAGAATCGCGTCCCCCTCGGGCAGTGCCATATAACCGGAAAACGGTGTGGGGCAGGCGATTCTCAAAGCGCAATATGCGGTCCACGGATCGCCCGTGTAAGGGGCGCGAAAACGTTGCGTGAGGTTGACCTGATAGCAATCACCGGCGTGGATGTACGCCTGAATGCGTTCGAATGACTGTCGGTATTGCGCGGCAGTGAGGTCGGGCCTGAAGCTGCCGTCGAGCGCAAAAGGTAGCGCTTGGGTTGACGTCGGTTGCTCGAACAGATCGATCAAACGGCGGCGTTCGTCTTGAGCGACGCTGGGGTGAAACACCAATTGACTGGTCTGCTGTTGGTGATCGCTGAGCACGGCCCAGGCATAAAGGCCAAGGTGCGCAGAGGCAAGGTGCAGATCATCAATGGCCTGCGCGGGCAAGGGCTCAAGCAAACGGCCAAAGTCATAAGCCAGATAACCCATCAAGCCACCCGCGAAAGGCAGTGGGCAGAGGTCTGGCAACTGCGCTTCGCCCAGACCCTTCAGGCTGTCACGCAGGCGCTGCAGAAATGTCAGCCCCGGCTCATTTGCCTGAGGGGAAAACTGCTCCAGCGGCCAGGCGCTGAGCATGTCGAAGCGCCCGCGATCGGCCTCGGGCCTGCCGCTGTCCAGCAGTACCGCACCGGGCGCATGGCGCACGACCGCAAAATAGACGGCAGGATTGGCGTGATAAGGCAGTGGATGTACGGAGCAGGTTGGCATGCGAAGACAGTCATGGAGCGCGAGGAGGGCGATTGTAGTCTTCTGGCCTTTGCCGGTCGAGCGCGTGACCTGTAGGAGCCAACTTGTTGGCGAGGCGGCTGGTGCGGTGTGTCAGGTACATCGCCTCCCTGTAGGAGCAAACTTGTTGGCGAGGCGGCTGGTGCGGTGTGTCAGGTACACCGCCTCCCTGTAGGAGCCAACTTGTTGGCGAGGCGGCTGGTGCGGTGTGTCAGGTAC
>NZ_JBSKHT010000014.1:0-11846 GCF_057128745.1 Pseudomonas rosaeacicularis | reverse complement strand
CGCCTCCCTGTAGGAGCCAACTTGTTGGCGAGGCGGCTGGTGCGGTGTGTCAGGTACACCGCCTCCCTGTAGGAGCCAACTTGTTGGCGAGGCGGCTGGTGCGGTGTGTCAGGTACGACGCCTCGCGAACAAGTTCGCTCCTACAGAGGGCAGATCAAACATGCCCGAACAATTGCTGCACGAACTGCACGCGTTCTTCCGGGCTTTCCACGTGACCGTTCAGGGCGAACATCTCCAGCCGGTCTTCCACGGCGCGGGTGCGATGGGTCAGGCCGCAGTCGTTGGCGATCTGGATGTTCAGGCCGGGGCGGGCGTTGAGTTCCAGAATCAGCGGGCCACGTTCCTGGTCCAGCACCATGTCGACGCCGATGTAACCCAACCCGCACAGTTCGTAGCATTCGGCGGCCAGCTTCATGAAGCCGTTCCAGTTGGGCAACTGCACGCCGTCTACCGCATTGGTGGTGTCCGGGTGTTTGCTGATGATGTTGTTCAGCCAGGTGCCGCGCAGGGTTGTGCCGGTGGCCAGATCGACGCCGACGCCAATCGCGCCCTGGTGCAAGTTAGCCTTGCCGCCCGACTGCCGGGTCGGCAAGCGCAGCATTGCCATCACCGGATAGCCCATCAACACGATGATCCGAATGTCCGGCACACCCTCGTAGCTGATGCTTTTAAAGATCTGGTCAGGAGTTACCCGGTATTCGATCAGCGCACGGTCGCGATGGCCGCCCAGGGAATACAGGCCTGTGAGAATGCTGGAAATCTGATGCTCGATCTCGTCATGGCTAATGATCCGGCCCGAAATCGTGCGGTAGCGGTCTTCAAAGCGGTCGGCGATCACCAGAATGCCGTCGCCGCCGGCACCTTGCGCCGGCTTGACCACGAAATCGCTGCGTCCGCCGATGATCTCGTCCAGCTTGCTGATTTGTTTTTCGGTCGAAATGATTCCGTACATTTCCGGCACCTGCATGCCAGCGGCGATGGCCCGTTCCTTGGTGATGATCTTGTCATCGACGATGGGGTAGAGGCTGCGCTTGTTGTACTTGAGCACGTAGTCGGCGTTACGCCGGTTGATGCCCATGATCCCTTTGGCTTCCAGTGCCTTCCAGGTTTTCCACCATCCGATCATTTGGCGTCTTCCCTCGCTTCATCCTCTTTGATGAAGGCCTTGAAACGGATCAATTCGGTCAGGCGGTAGCCGCGGTAGCGACCCATCGCCAGCATGAACCCCACCAGGATCAGCAGCACTGCCGGGAAGGTGAACACAAAATAAATCAGCTCCGGCACGCTCATGATGATGTGCGCCAGGGACGCAGCAAACAGCGTGCCGATGGCGACTTTCATCGCATGGCCGCCGCCGCGCTCTTCCCAGGTGATCGACAGGCGTTCGATGGTCATGGTCAGGATCACCATCGGGAACAGTGCCACCGACAGGCCGCGTTCAAGGCCCAGCTTGTGACTGAACAGGCTGATGGCAGCGATCAGCACCACCACGAACGTCAACACCACCGACAGACGCGGCAGCATTTGCAGCTTCAGATGCTCCAGATAGGAGCGCAGCGACAGCCCGAGCGCAGTAATGATCGTGAACAGCACAATCCCGAAACCCAGTTGCGTCTCCCTGAACGCCAGCGCAATCAGCACCGGGGTGAAGGTGCCCAGGGTTTGCAGGCCGATCAGATTGCGCAGAATCAGGATCACCAGCACGCCGATCGGGATCATCACCATGATCATGAAGGTCTGCTGGGTTTGCAGCGGCAGGCCGTACAACGAGTATTCGAGAAAGTCCGCGTCGGTGTTTTCGTCGGTCAGTTTGGCCAGGCGGATGGCGTTCATCTCGCTGTTGTTCAGGCTGAAATTGACCGTGGCTTTTTTGCCGCCCTCCACCGAAATCAGGTTTTCGTCGCCGATCCACCACAGCAGGCGGTCCTGGGGCAGGCCCGCTTCACCGGTGTCCGGATTGAAATACAGCCAGTCCTTGCCATTGAAGCTGCGCAGCCACAGCTCAGGAGTTTGCGGCTGGTCTGCGACGAGGCGAATGGTGTGAACCTTCTCGACTGGCACATGGGCGATAGACAGCAGGATTTCAGTGATGCGGGCCTTGTTGGCCACCGACGAATCACCGGCCAGCAGCAGCTTGACGTTGTCGTCGCTCAGGTTGTTGACGCGCTTGATGGCTTCGGTGACGAACGTCTCGACATCGGCGGAGTGCTGGCGAATCGGCGCGAGCAGGGCGTCGGCAGCAATTTTCTCCGGGCCTTCGACGACGATGCTGTCACGGAAGATCGGGCCTTTGACCTTGGCTTTTTCGCCGCTGTAGCGCTTGGTCAGGACCAACCGGTAATACAGCGTCTGATTGCCCGTGGCACGTCGCGCGGACCAGGTGACTTTGCGGTTGCCGTCGGCGCGATTGACGCTGACCCCGTAATTGTTGGAGATGAAGCTTTCATTGAGGCTGATGTAGTCCCGCGCCAGGGGTGGCACGAACATCTGGATTTTGACCGGGTCTTTGGGATTGGCGACGAACTCGACCTTGGCGTCGATGTTCCACAGGTCGTCGGTTTCGTCTTCGGTCACCGGGATCCCGAGAACCAGTATCTGATAAGCCGTGATCGCAATGCCCAGTCCTACCAGGATTGTGATCAGGATTTTCAGATGGAGGGTAAGCGCGCGCATGTAGTTACTCTGCGGTTAAAGCATCGGTCGCGCAGGCTGGTTTGCCTGCTGCGTATTTAAGGCTGGGATCGACCAGCGCGTCGAAGTATTTCAGGGCTTCGGAGCCAATCAAAAGCGGGTATTGGAATGCACTTCGGTCGGTCAAGTTCACTTCCACGGTTCTTAAAGCTGAACCCATGCACACATTCAGGCTGATGACGGGCCGTGCGGTGTATTTTTTCTCGTCGTCGGGGTCGATGTCGCCTGCGCGTCGCTTGATTTTGCTGACTCGCGCCAGCGGCCGCTCGATAGGGTGCGCGTGCGCATCGTCGATAGCCAGGTAGAAACGCACCCAGGATTCCCCATCGCGCTTGAATCGCTTGATGTCGCGCGCACTGAGAGATGCGGTTTTGGCGCCGGTGTCGAGTTTTGCCGCGACTTGCAGATCGATGTCTGCAAGCTCTGCGTACTCGTTGAGGCCGTAGACGGTCTTTTCGGCAGCGAGGCTCATGCCGGGCAGCAGCAGGCACAGCACAATAAGGAAAGGGTTGAGGCTCATAAGTCCTGGCAAGGTAAAAAAGAAGGTCAAGCAGCCGTCGTGAAGTCGGGGCAGCGGCGCGGCGCATTCTAGCATGAAGGTTTTGAGGCTCCAGAAAATCCCGGACGAGCCTGAACCAGTCTGTAGGAGCGCGCTTGCCCGCGAATATAAGTACTGCTGGAGGATATCTATCGGACACGCACATTTTTCGCGGGCAAGCGCGCTTTTTCCTCGGCGGTGCGTACTGTCGACAATTGCTGATTTCTCTTTGACTAATTGGCTCTGATTGGCTAGCTTTAGCGCTATAAATTTAAAAGGTGTCAACAATGTTGGATGCCGTCGAAACTCTACCCCCAGCGCAAGACGAGTCGGAAACGCTTTCCGAGAACGTCTTCCGACGCATTCAGGCCGCTATCGTCAAGGGCGATATCAAGCCCGGCAGCAAGATTTCCGAGCCTGAACTGGCGCGCACTTACGGCATCAGCCGTGGACCGCTGCGCGAGGCGATTCACCGCCTCGAAGGTCAGCGCCTGCTGGTGCGCATTCCCCACGTCGGCGCCCGGGTCGTATCCCTGAGCCACGCCGAACTGGTCGAGCTGTACGAAATCCGAGAATCCCTCGAAGGCATGGCCTGCCGTTTGGCAGCTGAGCGCATGACCCGGGATGAAATCGATGAATTGCGCGCCGTGCTCGAAACCCATGAGCGCGACACAGCCTTTCAAGCGGGCGTCGGTTATTACCAGCAGGAAGGCGATTTTGATTTCCACTATCGGATCATTCAGGGCGCCGGCAACAGCACGCTGACCCAGATGCTCTGCGGCGAGCTGTATCAACTGGTGCGCATGTACCGGATTCAGTTTTCCACCACGCCGAACCGTCCGCGTCAGGCGTTTGCCGAACACCACCGCATTCTCGACGCCATCGCCGACCGTGATGGCGAACTGGCCGAATTGTTGATGCGCCGCCATATCGCCGCGTCCAAACGCAACATTGAGCAGCACTATCACGCTGCGCCTGCCCGAGGTGAAAAAGAAAAATGAGTCTGATCAGAAGCACTCCCGGCCAACGTTTCCGCGACGCCGTGGCCAGCGAACACCCGCTGCAAGTGGTCGGCACCATCAACGCCAATCATGCGCTGCTGGCCCAGCGCGCGGGCTTCAAGGCTATTTATCTCTCGGGCGGCGGCGTCGCGGCCGGGTCGCTTGGCGTGCCGGACCTGGGCATCACCGGTCTGGACGACGTGCTGACTGACGTGCGCCGCATCACCGACGTCTGCGACCTGCCGCTGCTGGTGGACGTCGATACCGGTTTCGGTGCTTCGGCGTTCAACGTCGCGCGCACAGTCCGGTCGATGATCAAGTTCGGCGCGGCGGCGATGCACATCGAAGATCAGGTCGGCGCCAAGCGCTGCGGTCATCGGCCGGGCAAGGAAATCGTTTCCCAGCAAGAGATGGTTGATCGGGTCAAGGCAGCGGTGGACGCGCGCACCGACGAAAGCTTTGTGATCATGGCGCGGACCGATGCACTGGCGGTAGAAGGTTTGGAGTCGGCACTGGATCGTGCTGCAGCCTGCATCGAAGCCGGCGCTGACATGGTGTTCCCTGAAGCGATCACCGAGCTTGAGATGTACAAGCTGTTTGCCAGCCGGGTGAAGGCGCCGATTCTGGCCAACATCACCGAGTTTGGTGCGACGCCGCTGTTCACCACCGATGAGCTCAAAGCTGCTGAAGTGGCGTTGGTGTTGTATCCGCTGTCGGCGTTCCGCGCGATGAACAAGGCGGCGGAGAATGTCTACAACGCGATCCGCCGCGACGGCACTCAGCAGAACGTCGTCGACACCATGCAAACGCGTATGGAGTTATACGAGCGCATCGATTACCACGCCTTCGAGCAGAAGCTTGATGCGTTGTTTGCGCAGAAGAAGAGCTGAAACACTGAACATGGATCAACCGATGATCCCCCGTGGGAGCGGACCTGTCCGCGAAGAGGCCGGTACATCCGGAATCTGTCTGTCGGACAAACGATTGTCTTCGCGGACAGGTCCGCTCCCACGAGTCCCTATTCATAGAACGAACGAATTGCCAAATCCCTAACAAATTCAAAATTGGAGACAGCAATGGCTGAAGGAAAAGTATTGAGCGGTGCTGGCCTGCGTGGCCAGGTGGCGGGGCAGACAGCCTTGTCCACCGTCGGACAGGCCGGCGCCGGTCTGACCTATCGTGGCTACGACGTTCGTGAACTGGCAGCCGATGCACAGTTCGAGGAAGTCGCTTACCTGCTGCTTTACGGCAATCTGCCGACGCAAAGCGAGCTGGATGCCTACCTGAAAAAACTCCAGGGCCTGCGTGATTTGCCGCAAGCGCTCAAGGAAGTTCTCCAGCGCATTCCGGCTGATACTCACCCGATGGACGTCATGCGCACCGGCGCATCGATGCTGGGCAATCTTGAACCGGAAGAAAACTTCGACCAGCAGCACGATGCAACTGACCGTTTGCTCGCCGCGTTCCCGGCGATCATGTGTTACTGGTATCGCTTCAGCCACGACGGCAAACGCATCGATTGCGTGACCGACGAAGCTTCCATTGGCGGCCATTTCCTCAAGCTGCTGCTGGACAAGACCCCGAGCGAACTGCACCGCAAGGTCATGAGCGTGTCGCTGATTCTCTACGCAGAGCACGAATTCAACGCCTCGACCTTCACCGCGCGGGTCTGCGCGTCGACCTTGTCCGACCTGTATTCATGCGTCACGGCGGCGATCGGCACCTTGCGCGGTCCGCTGCACGGCGGCGCCAATGAAGCGGCCATGGCGATGATTGAAAAATTCGGTTCGGCCGAAGAGGCGGTCAAAGGCACCCTCGGCATGCTGGAGCGCAAGGACAAGATCATGGGCTTTGGTCACGCGATCTACAAAGACAACGACCCGCGCAACGAAGTGATCAAGGGCTGGGCGAAGAAGCTGGCGGATGAGGTAGGCGACACGGTGCTGTTCCCGGTTTCCGAAGCCATCGACAAGACCATGTGGGAGCAGAAAAAGCTGTTCCCCAACGCCGACTTCTATCACGCCTCGGCGTACCACTTCATGGGCATCCCGACGCCGCTGTTCACGCCGATTTTCGTCTGCTCGCGCCTGACCGGCTGGGCCGCGCATGTGTTCGAGCAGCGGGCCAACAACCGCATCATCCGTCCAAGCGCCGAATACATCGGCGTCGAACAGCGCAAGTTCGTGCCAATCGAACAACGCTAAAGGTGGGAGGAGGCCGCACCGGGATCTGAATGAAACGCCAAAACCTGTAGGAGCCAACTTGTTGGCGAAAGGGCCTTGCGCGGTGGATCAGGCCTGACGCCTCGCGAACAAGTTCGCTCCTACAGATGAGCGCCGCGATATGACGCCTGGAACGGCCCTTCACCCACTGAAATAACCGTGACCGAGTGCTGACGATGAACACTGAATACAGAAAACGCTTGCCCGGTACGTCGCTGGATTACTTCGACGCCCGTGCGGCTGTCGATGCAATGAAGCCCGGCGCCTACGCCACGCTGCCGTACACCTCCCGTGTGCTGGCGGAAAACCTGGTGCGCCGCTGCAACCCGGACACCTTGAAGGCCTCGCTGACGCAACTGATCGAGCGCAAACGCGACCTCGACTTCCCGTGGTTCCCAGCGCGAGTGGTCTGCCACGACATCCTTGGACAGACCGCGCTGGTGGACTTGGCCGGTTTGCGTGACGCGATTGCCGATATGGGCGGCGACCCGGCGCAGGTCAATCCGGTGGTGCCGGTGCAGTTGATCGTCGACCACTCGCTGGCGGTGGAGTGCGGCGGCTACGACCCTGACGCCTTCACTAAGAACCGCGCCATCGAAGACCGTCGCAACGAAGACCGTTTCCACTTCATCAACTGGACCAAGCAGGCGTTCAAAAACGTCGAAGTCATCCCGCCGGGCAACGGGATCATGCACCAGATCAACCTGGAACGGATGTCGCCGGTGATTCAGGTGCAGGGCGGTCTGGCGTTCCCCGACACCTTGGTCGGCACCGACAGCCACACGCCACATGTCGATGCTCTGGGCGTTGTCGCCATCGGCGTCGGCGGTCTGGAGGCGGAGAACGTCATGCTCGGCCGGGCCTCGTGGATGCGCCTGCCAGACATCATTGGCGTGAGCCTGTCGGGCCGTCCGCAACCGGGCATCACCGCTACCGATGTGGTGCTGGCGCTGACCGAATTCCTGCGCAAACAGAAAGTCGTGGGCGCCTGGCTGGAGTTCTACGGCGAAGGTGCCAGTGCCCTGACCCTGGGCGACCGCGCGACCATTTCCAACATGGCCCCGGAATACGGCGCGACCGCGGCGATGTTCTCTATCGATCAGCAGACCATCGATTACCTCAAGCTCACCGGCCGTGAAGACGAGCAAGTGAAGCTGGTGGAAACCTACGCCCGTGAAACCGGCCTGTGGGCTGACACCCTGACCGAGGTCGCTTACGAACGCGTATTGAGTTTTGATCTGTCCAGCGTCGTGCGCAATATGGCCGGGCCGTCCAATCCCCATGCGCGGGTGGCGACCAGCGATCTGGCCGCCAAAGGTATTTCCGGCGCCTGGGAAGACGTGCCAGGGCAAATGCCCGACGGCGCGGTGATCATCGCTGCCATCACCAGTTGCACCAACACCAGCAACCCGCGCAACGTGATCGCCGCCGGGCTGCTGGCGCGCAACGCCAATCGGCTGGGCCTGACGCGCAAACCGTGGGTGAAATCTTCGCTGGCGCCGGGTTCCAAAACCGTCGCGCTGTACCTGGATGAAGCGGGGCTTACTACTGAGCTTGAGCAATTGGGTTTCGGCGTCGTCGCCTTTGCCTGCACCACCTGCAACGGCATGTCCGGCGCGCTTGACCCGGTCATTCAGCAGGAAATCATCGACCGCGACCTCTACGCCACGGCGGTACTGTCCGGCAATCGCAACTTTGACGGGCGGATTCATCCTTACGCCAAGCAGGCCTTTCTCGCCTCGCCGCCGCTGGTGGTGGCTTACGCCATTGCGGGGACCATTCGCTTCGATATCGAGAAGGATGTACTGGGCGTGGTCGATGGCAGGGAAATCCGCCTGAAAGACCTTTGGCCTACCGATGAAGAAATCGACGAAGTGGTCAAGGCCTCGGTCAAGCCCGAGCAGTTCCGTCAGGTGTACATTCCGATGTTCGCCATTCACGAAGACACCGGCCCGAAAGTCGCGCCGCTGTACGAGTGGCGGTCAATGAGCACCTATATTCGCCGCCCGCCTTACTGGGAGGGCGCGCTGGCCGGCGAACGTACGCTCAAGGGCATGCGAGCGCTGGCGGTGCTGCCGGACAACATCACCACCGATCACCTTTCCCCGTCCAACGCGATCATGCTCGACAGCGCGGCGGGGGAATACCTGGCGCACATGGGCGTGCCGGAAGAGGACTTCAACTCTTACGCCACCCATCGCGGCGACCACTTGACCGCGCAACGGGCGACGTTTGCCAACCCCAAACTGTTCAACGAAATGGTACTGGAGGGTGGCAAGGTCAAGCAGGGCTCGTTCGCACGGGTTGAGCCGGAAGGGCAGGTCACGCGCATGTGGGAAGCCATCGAAACTTACATGGCGCGCAAGCAACCGCTGATCATCATTGCCGGCGCCGATTACGGTCAGGGTTCTTCCCGCGACTGGGCGGCCAAGGGCGTGCGGCTGGCGGGCGTGGAAGTGATTGCGGCCGAAGGTTTCGAGCGTATCCACCGCACCAATCTGGTGGGCATGGGCGTGTTGCCGTTGGAATTCAAACCGGGGGTCAATCGCCTCACGCTGGGCATCGACGGCACCGAAACCTACGACGTGATCGGCGAACGCACGCCGGGCGCTACGCTGACTTTGGTGATCCGTCGCCGAAACGGGGAAATCGTTGATGTGCCGATGACTTGCCGCCTGGATACCGGGGAAGAGGTGTCGATCTACGAGGCGGGTGGCGTGTTGCAGCGCTTTGCTCAGGATTTTCTTGAGTCTTCAGCGGTGGCTTGAAGTGGGATCGCTGCCGTGGGCGAGCGATACATGACTCGTGGGAGCGGACCTGTCCGCGAATGCAATCTGTCTGGCGCTAGAAATGTGTCACGTTCACAGGCCTCTTCGCGGACAGGTCCGCTCCCACGGGGAGTGCATGTGGTCTGGTCTGGACGCGTTCGCCCCGAGATGGTTGGTGCTTATATAAAGGAACGAATTTTCATGACTCACCCAGCACAACTCAAAATCGCCGCCACGTACATGCGCGGCGGCACCAGCAAAGGCGTGTTTTTCCGCCTGCAGGATTTGCCGGAAGCGGCGCAATTGCCGGGCGCTGCTCGCGATGCCTTGCTGTTGCGCGTCATCGGCAGCCCGGACCCGTACGCCAAGCAGATCGATGGCATGGGCGGCGCGACGTCGAGCACCAGCAAGGCTGTAATTCTCTCCAAGAGCACAAAAGCGGATCACGACGTCGATTACCTGTTCGGTCAGGTGTCCATCGACAAACCCTTCGTGGACTGGAGCGGTAACTGCGGCAATCTTTCAGCAGCGGTCGGCCCGTACGCCATCAGCAACGGGCTGGTTGAGCGTGACCGCATCCCGCAGAACGGCATCGCCGTGATTCGCATCTGGCAGGCCAATATCGGCAAAACCATCATCGCCCACGTACCGATCACCGACGGCGCCGTGCAGGAAACCGGCGATTTCGAACTGGACGGCGTGACCTTCCCCGCAGCCGAGGTACAGCTGGAGTTCATGGACCCGGCTGCGGAAGAAGAGGGCGCAGGCGGTTCGATGTTCCCCACCGGCAACCTGGTGGATGAACTGCAAGTGCCCGGCGTCGGCACGTTCAAAGTGACGATGATCAATGCCGGTATCCCGACCATCTTCGTCAATGCCAGCGACATCGGTTACACCGGCACCGAGCTGCAGGATGCGATCAACAGCGACCAGCAGGCGCTGAACCGTTTCGAGACCATTCGTGCCTATGGTGCGTTGAAAATGGGCTTGATTGCCAATGTCGATGAGGCGTCCAAGCGTCAGCACACGCCAAAAGTGGCGTTCGTTGCGCCGCCTTCTGAGTATGTGTCGTCCAGCGGCAAAACCGTGGGGTTATCAGACACCGATCTGCTGGTGCGGGCGATGTCCATGGGCAAACTCCATCACGCCATGATGGGGACGGCGGCGGTGGCGATTGGCACGGCGGCGGCAATCCCCGGGACGTTGGTGAATCTGGCGGCGGGGGGTGGTGAACGCAGCGCGGTGCGGTTCGGGCATCCATCGGGCACGTTACGAGTGGGGGCCGAGGCGGTGTTGGTCGACGGCGAGTGGTCAGTGAAAAAAGCGATCATGAGCCGCAGCGCGCGGGTGTTGATGGAAGGCTGGGTGCGGGTGCCGGGTTGAAGCTGCCGCTGTAGGAGCGAATTTATTCGCGAGAGGCCGAAGCTGCCCGGACCTTATCGTCGGCGATTAAAGTCGTCTCGCGAATAAATTCGCTCCTACTGGGGATACATTACTTAAACCGCCGCTCTACGCCTTTCTCCACCAGCACTTTTGCGGAGATTTCCTCGACGGAGAAGTGCGTGGAATTGATGTTCGCAATGTTTTCGCGGCGGAACAGGTTTTCCACTTCCCGCACCTCGAATTCGCACTGGGCGTAACTCGAATAGCGGCTATTGGGTTTGCGTTCGTGGCGGATCGCAGTCAGACGATCAGGGTCGATGGTCAGGCCGAACAGTTTGTCGCGGTGCTGCTTGAGCGCGGGCGGCAGTTGCAGGCGCTCCATGTCGTCTTCAGTCAGCGGATAGTTGGCGGCGCGGATGCCGAATTGCATGGCCATGTACAGACACGTCGGGGTTTTGCCGCAGCGCGAAACGCCCACCAGAATGATGTCCGCCTTGTCGTAATAATGCGTGCGAGCGCCGTCGTCATTGTCTAGGGCGAAGTTCACTGCCTCGATGCGCTCCATGTAATTGGAGTTGTGACCGATGGAATGCGATTTCCCCACCGAGTAGGAGGAGTGTGAACTAAGCTCCTGCTCAAGCGGGGCCAGGAAGGTCGAGAAGATATCGATCATGAAGCCGTCGGACGTCGCCAGAATCTCCCGGATGTCCTGATTGACGATGGTGTCGAAGATGATCGGACGCACCTCGTCTTTCTCGGCGGCCTTGTTGATTTGCTGCACCATTGCCCGCGCTTTCTCGACGCTGTCAATATAGGGCCGCGTGAACTTGTTGAAGGTTATGTTTTCAAATTGTGCCAACAGGCTCTGGCCCAAGGTTTCGGCTGTGATGCCGGTGCCGTCGGAGATGAAGAAAGCGGATCGTTTCATTTGCGCTCTGGGCCTTAAGCTGATGACGATTGTTGGATATCATAGGCGCGTTTGCAGGCCATGACCTGACTGCATTCTTACCTGTAATCCAGATCCAGACCAACCCGTGCGGTGACCCGCCTTTTACGGGTCCGAGCACCGAAGCTTTTCCCAACAACAATCGGTTAGTGGAGAGATCACCTTGGTAGAGTACGTAGTTTCCCTCGATAAGCTCGGCGTCCATGATGTGGAGCATGTGGGGGGCAAGAACGCATCCCTCGGCGAGATGATCAGTAACCTCGCGGGCGCCGGTGTTTCGGTCCCCGGTGGCTTTGC